>CAJQGY010000065.1 GCA_905478015.1 uncultured SAR86 cluster bacterium | reverse complement strand
ACCGGTAGAATATGAACAGCCTCCACATCATTAAATGATAATTCTTTTAGCACTTCTCTATATCGGCTATGCTGCAGCTTTTTATTACTCACATAAATCTGGATATAGTCTTCTGAGGTATCTGTACAAAAAAGAAAACATAAACATTCTTCTTTCTATGGAGATTATTTTTTTAATACTGACATCATTTATTGTATTTACCAGTCAGCCTTTTAAATGGGTTATAGCTGTTTTAATGCTAATGCATCTAATAGGCATTGCATGGCTTGTTGGCAATCCAAACAGTTATTATGAGATGTTTAACGAATCAATGGGTTTAGATGAAAGCATGATGGAGACTTCTGTAGTTTCAACACTATTAATCTTTGCAATGTTAGCTTTAGTTTTGGGGTAGCTTCTTTATTCTTTTGATTAGGCTTGATGTGTCTAGCCTGCCTCCTCCATCTTTTTGAACTTGTTTGTAAAAATTATTTACAAGCTCTGTTACATTAATATTAGCTTTTATCCTTTTGGCCTCATCAGAAACTATATCAAGGTCTTTTCGCATCAAGTCAACTGCAAATCCAAAATTAAACTCATCCCTAACCATCGTTTGCCATCTGTTGTCCATTTGCCAACTTTGAGCTGCTCCTTTAGAAATAACATTAAAGACATCTTCTGAGTCTAAGCCAGCTTTTTCAGAAAAATTTACAGCCTCGGACAAGCCCTGTAAGAGCCCAGCTATTGCTATTTGATTAACCATTTTAGTTAATTGGCCAGCTCCGCTTGGCCCCATATATTTTATATATTTGGCATAAGAATTCATAATATCAATGCTGTTTCTGTAAGCTTCTTTATCGCCACCAACCATGATTGTTAAGCTGCCCTCTTCTGCTCCCACCTGCCCTCCAGAAACAGGAGCATCTAAGTAATAACAATTCTTGTCTTTTAACTTTGCACATACTTCTTTGGATAGTTCAGCTGAGGTGGTTGTATGATCTATGAGAATTGTTTTTGGATTTAAGTGAGTATATATACCTTCTTTGCCGAACAAGATTTCTTTAACATCATCGTCATTACCTACGCACATAATAATAAAATTAACTGACTTAGCTAGATCTTGAGGGGAGCTCTTAATTATGCCCTTATATAAATCAGACCACTTTTTTGAAGTTTCTTTTGTTCTGTTGTAAATGGCTGTATCAAAGCCTTTAGTTGAAAGATGTGAACTCATGGGGAATCCCATAATGCCAAGGCCTATAAAGCCTACTTTAGTCATGTTGGGCTTCAAACAATATGGTCAGACCTATCTTTTTTTGCAGTTCTTTTAACTCCAGATTTTGAAGTATATTCTTCAGTAATTCCCTTAGTTCCTTCTCTGCCTTTTCTGGAATTATTTAATAAAGTAACTATGGCTATACCAGACGCTGCTCCAATTGATATAAAAATTATTGCTTCTAACATAGATATACCTTTAATTTATTTAGCTTTACTGGATAGTTCTTCAACCGCTGAATTAAATTCAGCCTTGATTCTATCTACAAGTTCTCCCACAGATGGTGAGTCTTCAATTAATCCAATTCCTTGGCCTGAGCCCCATATATCTTTCCAAGCTTTAGATTTAGTGTTTCCGCCAGAACCAAAATTCATTGATGACTTATCTGCATCTGGAAGATTATCAGGGTCCATGCCAGCATTTTTTATTGATGGCTTCAAATAATTACCACTTACGCCGGTAAACAAGGAAGAGTAAACGATATCATCGGCGGCGCTTTCTTCTAACATTTTTTTATATTCAGGATCAGCATTTGCTTCTTTTGTTGCTATAAATCTTGTGCCCATATATGCAAAATCAGCGCCTAAGGCTAAAGATGATGCTACTGAGTAACCATCTCCTATCGAGCCTGAAAGGATTATAGTTCCATCAAACCATTGTTTAACTTCTCTTAATAAAGCAAAAGGTGACAAGGCTCCTGCATGGCCGCCTGCTCCTGCACAAACTAAAATTAATCCATCTACGCCTTGCTCAGCTGCTTTCTTTGCATGCCTTACATTTATAACATCGTGATATACAAGACCGCCGTAACTATGAGCCGCCTCAACAAGCTCTGCTGGAGGTCTTAATGATGTAATAATTATAGGGACCTCTTGCTTTACACAAGTAGCCATATCATCCATCAACCTATCATTAGAACCATGACAAATTTGATTAACGGCAAATGGTGCAACCTTGGCATCTGGGTTTTGTTCTTGGTATTCAGCAAGCTCGGTTTTTATTCTTATAATCCATTCTTCCAGGACATGTTGAGGTCTTGCATTAAGCGCTGGGAAAGACCCGATGATGCCAGCTTTACATTGGGCAATTACTAGTTCTGGTCCAGAAACTAAGAACAAAGGTGAACCTATAACTGGTATAGATAAATTATCTTTTATGTGACTTGGGATTGACAAAATAATGCTCCTTTAAAAATTTTTACAATTGTATATTGTTTAGTTATTTATTTGGGTAATCTAATACAAGATATATTAAAGATTTTAAACCTTCATCCAAAGCTCCATCATCTACAACAAAATATGGAGAATGATTTCCTGGTGCTTTCATTACTCCTGGGGCATTAACTCCAAGCCAAAAATACATTCCAGGTATTTCTTGAGAAAAGAATGAAAAATCTTCAGCTCCAGTCGAAGGAGAGTTATTAATATAGAACTTATTATTTGTTGCTTCCTTTAGAGTTGGTGAAAGCCTTTCCACCAAATCTTCATTATTAAAAGTAACGGGATAAAACCCACCAACATCAAACTCCACATCGATTTCAGCTCCAGTTCCTACTGCAACGCCTGCTGCAATCTGTCTTATTTCATCATAAACTTGAGCTCGTAATTTAGGATCAAAAGTTCTTATAGTTCCCATAATTTCCGAATCTTCTGGGATTATATTATTCCTTGTTCCAGCTTTTACAATCCCAACAGATACTACTGCTGGATTATTAATAATATTTATTCTTCTGCTAACAATTGTATTTAAAGCTTCTATTATTTGTGATGTTGCCATTATGGGATCAATTGAATCCCATGGTCTAGAGCCGTGCGCTTGAACGCCTTTAATTTTTATTCTGTATGCTGATGCAGCAGCCATTGCTGGTCCAGGTGTTAGTCCTACATACCCATGAGGTCCGTTTCCAACATGAAGGCCAAAAATAACCTCAGGATTATATCTTTCAAAAATGCCTTCTTCGAGCATCATTTTTGCACCACCATTTTCTCCTTCTGGAGGGCCTTCCTCAGCAGGTTGAAAGATAAGCATGACATTACCTTCGATATTTTCTTTATTTTTTGCTAAAAATTCTGCAACGCCCATCAAGATAGCAACATGTGCATCATGGCCACATGCATGCATAACGCCAACGCTCTGTCCTAGGTACGTTGCTCTCTCTTTTGAAGCAAATGGTAGCCCTGTTTTTTCTTCAACTGGAAGTGCGTCCATATCTGCCCTTAAAGCAATAGTTGGACCGGGAAGACCGCCCTCGATCAAGCCAACAACACCTGTATATGCAATCTTTGTTTCCACTTTGATCCCCAAAGATCTTAAATGAGCTGCAACTTTTTTTGATGTTTTATATTCCCTGTTACTGAGTTCAGGATTTTGATGTAAGTTATGTCTCCATGCAATGACCTTAGTCATCAGCGGATCAAGTTGTTCTTCTAAATCTTGCTTAAGGTCTGCGCTTACAAAGGAAGATAGAAGAAGAGTAAAGAAAACAGATAATTTTTTCATTTTGAGATTATAATCACCTCCTTTTTAACATACAAATATCATGGACATTAATAAAATAAGAAATATCGCAATTATTGCCCACGTGGACCATGGCAAAACAACTCTAGTAGATAAGCTGCTTCAACAATCTGGAACACTTGATAGAAAAAATATGGATTCAGAAAGAATTATGGATTCAAATGATCAAGAGAAAGAAAGAGGAATAACAATTACAGCTAAGAATACTTCTATAAAATGGCATGACCATCTTATAAATATTGTTGACACTCCTGGGCATGCTGACTTTGGAGGAGAGGTTGAGAGAGCTCTTTCAATGGTGGATTCTGTTCTGCTTTTGGTAGATGCTGTTGATGGGCCCATGCCTCAAACAAGATTTGTTACTCAAAAAGCATTTGAAAAAGGTTTAAAGCCTATAGTAGTAATAAATAAAGTAGATAGGCCTGATGCAAGACCTCATTGGGTCCTTGATCAAGTTTTTGATCTATTTGATAGGCTGGGTGGA
>CAJQGY010000064.1 GCA_905478015.1 uncultured SAR86 cluster bacterium | reverse complement strand
CAGGTTCGATTCCTGCAGAGGGCGCCATAAGAGGAAAAAACCCTCAAAAAAGAGGGTTTTTAAATAGCTTTTTTATAATAATGAAAAAAGTTTTTTCATTATTAATCCTCGAAGTCACCTTGTGCAGTTTGATGAACGCCACCATATGCTGCTGAAGAGAAATGATTTGTTTTTACAACCCAGTCCATACCTTCTTTAACCCAAACAGATGTAACCCTTGTTCTGTATGGAGTAACTCCTCCATTTCCATTAGAAACAACACCCTCAGCATAATACCTTGAGTAAACAACTGTATTAGAAATCTTATGAGCCTCAGATCCAAAAACATTTATAACTCCTGCATTTTCTGGAGTATTTTTATTCCAATCATCAGCCGTTTCTGTTGCTATTGGTTTATGAAAACTTCCATCCGAGTTTGTGCCAAGAACCCCTGACTTTGAGGTCATTGCAACTACTGTATCAAAATCTTTCGCATTTCTTGCATCCCAATAAGCCTTAACATTCGCTATTACTTGTTTCTCTGCGCTGTGATGCCCATCAGCAAAAACAGGTGTAACTGATGTAAGAAGTAAAATTCCTAATATATATTTTTTCATGATTAATTTTTTCCTAGATAATTTAAATACAAACCAACATTAACATGACAAAAGGAATTCTTAAAAGATCTTTTAAGAAAATAGGATTAACTAGAAACTGGCTTCCATTTAGATCCATCTTTTGAGTCTAATATTTCAACGCCCATACCTGTAAGCTTTTGCCTAATTGAATCAGCTTCAGAATAATTTTTTAATGCCTTTGCTTCATCTCTTTGCTTCATCAATCCTTCAATCAAATCAATATCCATATGTGATGTATCTTTTGAAAACCAAGTTTCTGGATCTTGATGAAGGATTCCTAGCAATTGTCCTGATGTTTTTATTTTATTAATACAGCCTGCTTTTTGGCTATCTTCAAGCTTAGGATATTCTTTAACTAAAGAATTTAAAATTGATATTGCTTTTGGAGTATTTAAATCGTCTGACATAGCATCAAGCATCTCTTCATCAACCTTGTTGCTATTATCAGTTAATAGATCTTTACCTTCATGAAGTATCTTATACAGCTTATTTAGAAGCTTCTCAGCCTGGTGGATTATTTTTTCATTCCAATCAAGTCCTTGTCTGTAATGGGAAGAAATTAAAGCTAGTCTGAGAACTTCACCTTGATACTTATCAGTAAGTTCTTTCACTAACGTTATATTATTTAATGACTTTGACATTTTTTCACCATCCACTGTCACAAACCCATTATGCATCCAGTATTTAGCATAAGAGGTTGGGTCGTCTATCGAGGCTGATGCGCAACAACTTTGCGCAATTTCGTTTTCATGGTGAGGGAAAACCAGGTCTCTTCCGCCGCCATGAATATCAAATGGTAGACCAAGAGTTTTTTCAGACATGGCAGAACACTCTGTGTGCCAACCCGGTCTTCCAAATCCCCATGGAGAATCCCAGCCAGGCTGATCATTTGTGCTTGGCTTCCACAAAACAAAATCGGCAGCATCTTTTTTATAAGGTGCTATTTCTACCCTGCTACCAGCAATCTGCTCATCTCTATTTCTTTTAGATAAAGATCCATATTGCTCATAAGACAATACATGAAATAAAACATGCCCATCTTTTTCATAAGCATGCCCTTTATCTATAAGTGTTTCAATTAGCTCAATCATCTCATCTATGAACTCGGTAGCCTTTGGTTGATGATCAGGCTCATTCACTCCAAGAGTCTTCATATCAGAATTATAAATTTGAGTATATTTAGTTGTTATTTCATTTATAGGGAGGTTTTGCTCTCTTGCTGCAGCAATAATTTTGTCATCAATATCTGTAATATTTGAAACGTAAGTTACTTTAGGAAAAGTATGTCTCAACACCCTTACAAATGTATCAAATACAACTGCCATTCTTGCATTACCAATATGAGCAAAATTGTAAACAGTTGGGCCGCACGCATAAATCTTGATGTGCTTATCATCAAGAGGAATAAAATTTTCTTTTTTGCCTGAAAAGCTATTATGAATTTTTAAGTTATGCACAGGTAACTATTTATTTGTTTAAGTCTATTATACCTAATTCTCTTAGCTTATTTAACAACGGCAAAAGAGGCATGCCTCTAACGGTATAGGAAGATCCTATAACAGACTTAAATAAATTACATCCCAGTGATTCAAATTTATATGCACCCGCTGCATTAATAGGATTTTCTATATCTACATAGTTTTCAATTTCTGATTGCTTTAATTCATGCATAACCATTTCTGCATATTCACAATGCTCCCAAAGGGATTGGCCTGATTTATACAAGCATATCCCACTATATTGAAAATGTGAGGTTCCGGATAATTTTAATAAATTACTGATTGCCTTTTCTCTTGTTCCTGGTTTATCAAAAACTTCATTGTTATAAATGCACATCTGATCGCCACCAATAACTATTGCCTCTGGGAAGTTTTGACTAACCTCTTTGGCTTTAGCACAAGCAAGGGCTATGACTTGCTGATCAAATGGCTGCCCTTCCATCTCTTCTTTAATAACAGATTCATCAACAGATGATGGTTTTACTGAAAAATCTAACCCAGCCTCAGTAAGCATAATTTTTCTACTTTCAGAACCTGATGCAAGAACAAGGTCCTTTTTGGGCATAATGATTGAGGGCATTAAAACATGCCTTTTATTAAAATTTCTTAGGAGAATTAATCAAATTCATAAATTCTGCTCTTGTTTCAGGCTTGTCTCTGAAAATTCCAAGCATTCTACTTGTGATAGTGCTTGATTCAGTTTTATGAATTCCTCTTGTAGACATACATTGATGTCCTGCATCTATAACAACAGCAACACCCTTTGGCTCTAGAACCCTCTGAATAGTATCTGCAATTTGAGCAGTCATAGTTTCTTGGGTTTGCAATCTCTTACCAAATATATCAACTATTCTTGCAAGTTTGCTAATACCAACAACTCTTTTATTTGGAATATAACCAACATGGGCAATGCCAAGTATAGGTACCATATGGTGCTCACAATGTGACTCAACTCTTATATTTCGGACAATCACAGCATCATCATATCCTTCAACTTCTTCAAAAGTTTTCTCAAGCACCTGCTCTGGATCTTCTTCATATCCTGCAAAAAATTCTTTATATGCCCTAATCACTCTGTCAGGTGTTTCTATCAACCCTTCACGAGTAGGGTCGTCTCCAGCCCATTCTATTAATGTTTTAACTGCTTTTAATGCTTCATCTCTTGAAGGCTTTGTGGTCATGTGTATCTCCGATGATTGAGAATTCATTTTATATGAAAATTGAATAATGAATCAATAAAATTGAATATTTTAGGATAAATAAATAATAAAAATATTATCTTTTTTAAAAACTCAATGCATAATAAATAGAAAAAATTATTCTATGTCAATAAAAGCAATTATTAATCCAGTCACGCCATTCGCTCAAAATGCTCCAATAATATTTTGTACAGAAACTATGAAATGTGCATTTGTTGACCCTGGTGGAGATACAGAAAAGTTACTGAGCATTGCTATGGATAATAACCTTATACCTGAAAAAATATTTCTAACGCACGGACATGCTGATCATGCGGGCGCAGCTATGGAAATAGCAGAAATTTTAAATATAAAAATTGAAGGTCCTCACAAAGAAGATAAGTTTTTACTAGATTCTCTTCAAAGCCAAGGTGAAATGTTTGGCATTTCTGCAAGAAATTGCACTCCAGATAAATGGTTGAATGATGGAGACAAAGTTTATTTAGGCAATCAAGAGTTAGATGTAATATTTACACCGGGACATACTCCTGGCCATGTTGTTTTTTATAATGCCAAATCAAAACTCGCCCTCGTTGGTGATGTTATTTTTAATGGTTCAATTGGAAGAACAGATTTGCCAAGAGGAAATCATCAGGACCTTATTAATTCAATATCACAAAAGTTATGGAAACTAGGAAAAGACGTTGAGTTTGTTTGCGGGCATGGGCCAAATTCAACTTTTGGACAAGAGAGAATTTCAAATCCCTTTGTATCTGATTCTGCTCTTAGCTAAATTTATTTTTTAGAATATCTTCCACCTGAGAGCGTATTGGATAAAAGCTTCATTAAAAAAGAGGCATATTTGATTAAAAAAACTAAGAATTTATACCTTTTGCTTGGAATGCAATAGGATTTTGAGCTTAATGTTGCTTCTACAGCTTCAGCTGCAACATCTTTGGCGTTAAGCTTCATAAAAGCTGGGACTTTATCCATTGCATCTTGAACGCCGCTTGATGAATGAAACTCCGTAACCACATACCCAGGACAAACTGCAGTAGATGATATGCCTTTGTGTTTATAATTTACATTTAAAGCATCGCTAAACCTATTCATAAATGTTTTAAGTGGTCCATATAGAACCTGAATTGTTGATGGCGGAGTAAAAGATGCGACTGAGGAGATAATCATAATTTTTCCAGATTTTTTCTCCAACATGTCAGGAATAAATGCTTTTGATAGAGCGATCACTGATGTGCTTAACACCCTGATGCTCTTTTCTTCATCTTCCATAGATGTCTTATGAAATTGGCTGGGTATACCGTAGCCAGCATTATTGACTAAAACCTCAACGCTGTAATCTTTTTCTTTACAAAAATTATATATATTTTGAGGAGTCTCAGGTAGAGCAAGGTCACCTGTTACGAAATCTACATTTACTTTATATTTTTCTTTTATTTCTTTTGTGTAAGCTATTAATCTCTCTTCTCTTCGGGCCGTAAGTATAATCCCGTATCCTTTTTCAGCTAATTTATAAGCAATTTCAAGGCCTATACCTGAGGATGCTCCTGTGATGAGTGCGTATGTATTTTTCATTAAACAATTCTAACATTTAAGTTTTTAATATAGAATTGATACCCCAGAATTAATTTAAGGAAATCACTATGAATAAAAAATACATTTATTTTGTTTTAGCATTTGTACTATCTACAAGCATTTCTTCAATTGCTGAAGAAACACCAAAAAGTACAGATGAAGCAAAGGCTACCCCAAAGACAACTGAAGTTGAGGATGTTGCTAAAGATGATGATAAAAAAGATAAGAAAGGAAAAAAAGAAAAGCCTGAAACAGTCGAGGAATTTATTGAGGAAGAAGAGCTTACTGAAATTAGTGGATTTTTAAATCTTCTCCATAATGCAGAAACTGATAAATACTATTTAGTACTTGAATCGTCTGAACTAAATAAAGAATTTATTTACTTCCCCTATATATTAAACGGTCCTCAAGCAGCAGGACAAGGTGGAGGAGCTATTGGAGATGGCTCAATTCTAGAGTTTAGAGAATTTAAAGATGGGCTCGGTTTGTATAAGAAAAATACTAAGTTTACTTTCGATGAAACAAAGAAGATTTCACAATCTAAGATTAAAAATATTATTGAAGCTTTTGTAGGGAAGTTTGAGGTTGAGATAAAAGAAGATGATAAATATCTCATAAGTGCGGACAGTATTTTCTTATCTGAAATGCTCACAGGAATAACTCCAAATATTCCAAAAGAATATATGGAATATTATGATTTAAATGTAGGTAAATTAGATAAAGGTAAAACCTATGTTGAAAAAGTTAAAAACTATACAAAAAATACTACTGTAGATACAAAATATAGTTTTTATAATCCAAGACCTAAACCAGCTTCAATCGATGCTGTTACTGATCCAAGGTATACATATGTATCGGTAAGACATCTTTTTGTTGAGATGCCAGATAGTAATTTTAAGCCTAGAGTTGCAGATCAAAGAATTGGTTACTTTTCTTCTAAAATCACTGATCTTTCAAGTTATAAATACGTAACAGCAGTTGATGTTATAAACCGATGGAGGCTTGAAAAGAAAAATCCAGAAGCGGAATTATCTGAGCCTGTAAAACCTATTGTTTACTGGGTAGAAAACTCCACTCCAGTGGAAATTAGACCTTTTGTAGTCAAAGGTATTGAGGCATGGAATGAAGCTTTCGAGAAAGCTGGATTTAAAAATGCTGTGGTTGCTAAGATACAACCAGATGATGCTGAATGGGATGCTGGTGATGTTGAATATAATGTTGTTAGATGGGCATCTACACCAGCTGCGCCCTATTCCGGTTATGGTCCAAGCATTGCCAACCCAAGAACAGGTGAAATGATTGCAGCTGATATCGTTCAGGAATTTGGAGCAATTAAGAGCGGGTACAGATTAAGAAAAATATGGGGTTATAGCGAAGACAATGACCCGTTAGAACAATGGATAGTTTCTTTAACCATGCATGAAGTAGGACATACTTTAGGACTTAGGCATAATTTCAAAGCAAGTTGGTTATATGATGCAGATGATATACATGACACATCTATAACTGGTAAAAATCACATAGGATCAGTTATGGATTATGACCCTATAAATATAGCTCCTGAGGGAGTGAGTCAAGGAAACTACTTCCCTTATGGCGCAGGTATTTATGACAAATGGGCTATCCAATTTGGATATACACCTGACCTTAGTCAGGAAGAAAGATCATTGCTTCTTGCACAATCTGTTATTGATGGAAATAAATTTGGAACAGATGGACAGGCAATGAGCTCTCCGGGTAGAAATATTGATCCTAGAGTTAAGCGCTATGATTTATCAAGTGATCCTGTGGCTTATGCCTCTCAAAGAATAGATACATTAGAAGCAAAAATTAAAGAGCTTCCATCAATATTTTTAGAAGAAGATGGGACAACAACAGAAATGACAGCTGCTTTTTATTCACTCAATCGTGAAAAAGGTAGGTTTATTGAGGGCGCTTCAAGAATTATTGGAGGTGTTTATTCAAATAGAGTTGTTAATAATCAAAACAGTGAGATGACTCCTTTTGAAGCTGTATCATATGATGATCAAAAAAAGACAATGAATTTAATTGTTAACAAGCTTCTTTCAAATGATGCTTTTGTATTTGATGAGAATATTGTAAAACTTCTTCAAAGAGAAAAAAGAGCTGCATATAGCCCACAAAGCAGTGGCAATGGTGATCCGCAACTTCACAGCATGGTTCTAAGAATGCAAGGAACTGTTCTAAGGCATGTTCTTCATCCAACGGTAATGATGAGATTGCTCGATAGCGCTCAGTATGGAAATACCTACTTACCTAATGAAGTCTTAACGGATCTTCATAATGGAATATTTGTTCAAAGAGAGATTCCTTCAACATTTAAAATGAATCTACAAACAAGCTATGTAGATGAGCTATTAAGTGCATTAGAGAGCGAGAAGTATGATGATATCTCTAAGGCAGCGATATTTAGCGCTGTTAATAAAATAAGAGTTTTTACTCGAAACTCTCCAAATAATGCATTGGTGAAAGATCATTACAAATACCTTTCATGGAAAATAGATAATTATCTAGAAGGTTAATTTTTTTCAGAATCAATTAATCGTTTCTTTTCAATAGCGCCTCCAGGGGCGCTATATCCTCCAATATCCCCATTAGTACAAATCACTCTATGGCATGGTCTTATAATTGGAGTTGGATTCTTTCCACATGCATTAGCGACTGCTCTTGATGCCTTGGGATTACCAATAGCGATTGCTATGTCTTTATATGTTCGGACTTCCCCGTATGGGATTTTGTCAATCTCATCCCAAACAAGCTTTTGGAATGCAGTTCCAATAGGTTTAGACAAATTGCTCAACAAATTTGATTAACTCTGCTTTATCAAGCTCGACTCTGACATATGCTGGAGCATCCATTGAAGAGATGCATTCACATATCTTATCTGTTTCAATACCAAGGTTATGCAAGTATGTGATTAAATCTTTTTTTGCATCTATATTTTCATCAGATGAAACTAGTTTTTGTGAATAATAGTTTGATTTAAAAACAAGAATTGCTAAAGCTATCATTGCCTCCTCTTGACCGCCAGATTCTTCATACTCATCTACTGCATTTAAAATCCAATAATGAGGTTTGCCTATCTTAGCTTTGGCATCTTCTAAGTTTGGATAAAGTTTTGTATGAGATTTTTCTTTGAACCAGTTATCTTCATGTTCAATAATACAAACCTCTTTAAGGTTAAATAAATATTTTTTTAATTCTTCATCTTTTTGTATAAATGGATATTGCATAATTTTATTTTGAATATGTTTTAAAGGTTGTTCTAATTTTTTCTAAAGCCCAATCTATTTGCTCTTTTGTGATAATTAATGGAGGGGCAAATCTAATAACTGTTTCATGAGTTTCTTTTGCCAATATTCCTATTTCAAGAAGATCCAAGCAAATCTGTTTAGCTTTTACACTATCTTTATGAAGCTCTACTCCTATCCATAGACCCTTCCCCCTTACCTCTTTAATAATATTTGTATCAATAGCTCTTAATTGATTGGCTAGATAATCTCCCATTACTCTACTATTTTCAATAAGGTTGTCATCATATAAAAGGTCTAAAGCTTTTGATGCCACTGCTGCTGCTAAAGGATTGCCGCCAAAGGTAGATCCATGAGAGCCTGGATTAAAATGATCCATAATCTCTCTGGAGCTCAAAAATGCTGATACTGGCAATAAACCCCCGCCTAGAGCCTTGCCCAAGATTAAGCCATCAGGTTGGATATTTTCATGCTCATATGCAAATAACTTTCCAGTTCTGCCAAGTCCAGACTGAATTTCATCAAGAATCAATAAGACATTATTTTGCGTACACACTTCTCGCAATTGTTTTAACCATCCCGCTCGAGGAGTAACAATGCCTCCTTCTCCCTGAATAGGTTCAACAAGAACTGCGCAGGTATTATCAGTGACTAATGATTCAATCGAATTAATTGATGTTTCACAAACTTTGGAGCATTCGCAATTTGATGAACAATATTCTGCTGTTTTAAATCCACCTGAGAATGGACCAAAACCTTTTTTATAATCAGGTTCTGAAGAGAAGCCTACTATGGTTGTAGTCCTTCCATGAAAGTTTCCATCAGCTACAATAATTTCAGCTTTATTTTCCTCTATGCCTTTTGTAAAGTAACCCCATCTTCTAGCAGCTTTGATTGCAGTTTCTACAGCCTCTGCTCCAGTATTCATTGGAAGAACTGAAGTAAATCCGCTTAAATTTGATAGTTTTTCTATATAGTCAGCCAGGGGCTCTGTATAGAATGCTCTAGAAGCAATTGCTAACTTTTTTGATTGATTAACTAAGGTTGATACAAGTTCTGGATGAGAGTGGCCATGGCTAACTGCCGAGTATGCAGACATCATATCCAAATATTTCTTATCATTAACATCCCATAAGTAAACACCATCTCCCTTTTTAAGAACTACAGGTAATGGTGAATAGTTTTGAGCACCATGTATTGCCTCTTTTTCAATATAATTGCTTTGTAAATCTTTACTCATAATAGTATTCTAACCGCATATAATCTTGAGGGTATAAAAAAATGAAAAATCAATCAACGAACCATCTTTTCATGATTGAACCTGAAGTTTTTCATAGCAATGATCAAACCCTAGCTTCAAATCATTACCAAAGCAAAAATGACGATTCCCTATCTCTTGAAGAAATAAAAGAACATGCGCTTATAGAATTTAATAATTTAAAATCAGAAATAGAAAAGAATGATCTTAAAGTTACCTCAATGAAAGGCATCAAAAATTGTCCTGATCATATTTTCCCAAATTGGTTTATAACATTTGATGATTCAACTTTTCAGCTTTTTAGTATGAAAGCTGAAAATAGAAGATTAGAAAAGACTCCAGAAATGATAAGTTTTTTAAAAGAACAATATGCTCTTAATGGTGACCTTTCATCTTATGAAGAAAAAAATATGTTTCTTGAAGCAACAAGCAGTATGGTCTTTGATAGGGTTAACAAAACTGTGTATGCGGGCCTATCACCAAGAACAAATAAAGAGCTTACAAAGAAATGGTGTGAAGATAATAATTATGAACTTGTTCTTTTTGAAACAGCAAGTCACCAAGGACCACCCATTTATCACACAGATGTCTTTATGTATGTTGGTCAAAAGGTTATAGGT
>CAJQGY010000063.1 GCA_905478015.1 uncultured SAR86 cluster bacterium | reverse complement strand
ATCAAAATTCTTTGGATACCTCTCACCTTTTTGTAAATTAAAGATCACCTGTTCTGGAAGATCAGAGTTAAAAACCCTTACTAATATTGACAGAGATTTTTCTTTATCCATGGACAACTTTTCAAAGACAAGTTACAGCCTTTTATATATTAATGAGCTTCTAAGTAAGTTACTACCAAAGAATGCTATCCATGAGGAGCTGTTTATTTTATATGAGCAGTTTTTAGAAAAGGTTAAGCATGATGATCTAGAGCTATCTCTAAGATCGTTTGAGCTAGATATGCTTGAAATGCTCGGATATGGAATAGACTTTGAATCAGATATTGATAACGATGACCCAATATTAGAAGGTTCTACATATAGGTTTATTTCAGAAAGAGGCTTTAGAAAGTCAGACAAAGGAGAGCTTTCAGGTAGAGAGATTTTTGATATTAGAGATAGAAATCTTAATCGAGTCCCAAAAAGCTCTTTAAAGAGAATTACAAAAGAAGCTATTTTGCTTTGTCTTGACGGAAGAGAGCTTGCCAGTAGAGATATATTTAGGAGATTAGCTCAATGATATTTGGGATTGGAACCGATATAGTCAAAGTTTCAAGGTTTGAGGAGATGAAATCTATAGAACCTTTTGCAAAAAAATGCCTAAGTTCAGATGAGCTAACTATATTTAAAGAACTTGAAAATTCAAAAAAACCTAGATACCTTGCAAAACAATTTTGCATCAAAGAAGCAGTCTCAAAAGCTCTTGGAACTGGTATTAGGAATGAGGTAACTTTACCTAACATGACAATTACAAGAGATGGCCTTGGAAAGCCTATCTTCGTTCCAAATAACAACCTTAAGAGCAAGATGAATAATTTGGGTATTTCAAAAACTCATGTTAGTCTTGCAGACGAAAAAAAATATGTAGTAGCATTTGCTATATTAGAAACATGAAAAATATAATTCTATTGGGCCCACCAGGGGCTGGCAAGGGAACACAAGCAGACTTGATTTGTGAACTCCTTAATATTCCTAAATTAAGCACCGGTGACATGTTAAGGGAAGCTGTTGCTTCAGGGTCAAGTCTTGGCAAGAAGGTTTCAAATATTTTAGATTCCGGCGGGCTTGTTTCAGATGATGTTATTGGCTCCTTAATTGAAGATAGACTTAAAATGTCTGACTGTGTAAATGGGTCATTGTTTGATGGTGTTCCGAGGACGTTAGGACAAGCTCAAATTCTTGACGAAATGGGAGTAACCTTTTCACATGTTATAGAGATACTGGTCAAAGATGAGGTTATTGTTGAGAGAATGTCTGGTAGGAGGGTGCATCCTGCATCTGGTAGAAACTATCACGTGACTTTTAATCCTCCTAAAAGTGAAGGGCTTGATGATGTTTCTGGGGAAGAGCTTATTCAAAGAGAGGATGATAAACCTGAAACAGTTATTAAAAGGTTGAGCGTATATCACGAGCAAACCAAGCCACTAACAAATTTCTATTCAAACATTGCTAACAAGACGGGACTTAACTACTTCTCAGTAGATGGGACTAATAGTGTACAAGAGGTTTTTAAAGATATAAAAGAAAATATATAGATGAATATCCTTGCAATTGATTCAATTGGAAATAAGACTTCTGTAGCATCTAAAATAGGAGATGACCTTTTATCCATAAGTGTTGATCATAAGAGAAAAGATAGACCGGACTGGCAGAACCTTCTCAAAACAATTAATGTTACTTCGAATGATTTATCTGCCTTTGATTTGTTTGTTTTTGGTCAAGGACCTGGTTCATATACCTCTATTAGAAGTGTTGCAACATTCCTTAAAGCCATCGCATTGGTTCAACAAAAACCCCTTATGGCTTTATCAAACTTAGAATGCATTGCCTTTGGGCACTCACTTTTTTTTACGAATGATTCCATAATTCACACCTCAATAGCTTCTGATATTGATTCTGAAGTTTATTATTCCTCTTATGAGCTAAAAAATAGTCTATTAACCTCAGTTAGTGATGAATCTCTTATGGCTCGAGATGAGCTAGATAAATTATTTTTAGCGAACAAAGATGACACTTTTATTGGTAATGGTTGGTTGGACTTGCCTGAGGGCGCTGAAAAAACTTCTGATGCCTCAACAATGATTGAGCTGGCATTGGTTAGATACTCAAATGACAAAGAATATAACCCTAAAGACGCAAATCCAATTTATATAAAAGATACAAGCTACAAGAAATTAAATGATTAGTGAAATAATCTTAATTATTATTCTTAGCCTGATCCAAGGACTAACTGAATTCCTGCCTATTTCTAGTTCAGCTCACTTATTACTTCCTAATCTACTATTTGGAACAAAAGACTTGGGCTTAAGCTTTGATGTTGCTACTCATGCCGGGACCTTAGTTGCGGTGATTATGTATTTTAAGGAAGAGATAAAAAGAATGATCAAATCATTTTTTACTTCAAGCAAAGAATTTACTGAAGATAGAAGCCTGGCAGTACTTTTGATTGTCGCAACAATTCCAATTGTTATGGCAGGCTTGGCCTCATCAGATATTATTCAGCAAAGACTCTTCACTTTGAATAGCATAGCTTTAATGAATATTATTTTTGCCTTCATCTTATATCTTGCATACAAAATTAGCCCCAAAACTAAAGACATAATGCAACTTACATTGTTTGCTGCAATCTTTATTGGATTTTTTCAAATATTTGCACTTATTCCAGGAGCATCAAGGTCTGGTACTGCAATTACAGCAGGTCTATTGCTTGGCCTTAGCATGAAGGAAGCTTCAAAATTTTCCTTCATGCTTGGCATACCGACTATATTAGGTGCCTTGGTTTTTTTAACAATTGATATAGCTTCAGCTTCGGTAAGTATAAATTTATTGCACTTAATCATAGGTTTTGTTATTTCATCCATTATTGCTTTTCTTACCATTAAATACTTCTTATTATTTGTTGAAAAAATAGGCGTAGCACCATTTATTGTTTATAGATTAGCTCTTGGTTTAATTCTTATAATCATTTGATGGATTGCCCCGTTCTAACTAGCGATGAAAAATTGCCAGAAGCACACAAAATCTCAAGATTTCTTCACTCTTATGTTACTCAAGACATACCAAATACAGATAACTATCTTCTATTGAGCAATGATGGGCTATCTTTTAATTCAAATACTAAAGATGGAAGAAGAGAGCTAAGAATAGATTTTCTAAAAGGCGCGATAGGTTGGAGACTCAGAAGGCCTGAGCACGAAAAGCAGCTAAAAAAAGCTATAGGAAAAACTACAGAAAGATTAACAATATTTGATGGTACAGCAGGCATGTTGGCAGATTCAATGATTTTTTTATCACTTGGCCATAAGGTCATAGCATGTGAACAGAGCAAGATCATCTTCTTGTTAATAAGAGATGCATGCAAAAGATCAGAAGAAGCACTTCCGTTTTTAAAAAACCTTAAATTAGTTCATGGAAATTCTGCAGAAATTTATAAATCCTATAACAAATCTGATCTGATCTATTTAGATCCTCTTTATCCTGACAGCTCAAAGTCTTCAAAAAGATCAGGTGACATAGAACTTCTCAGAAAAGCAATAGACCTTGAGTCCATTAAAGATATGGGCGATGAAATATTTCATGAATTTAGAACCAGTGAGCATAAAAAGATAATTTTAAAGAGGCCTATAAAAGCACCTTTAATTTGTAATAAAATAAATTATCAGATTAAAGGCAAATCAACTAGGTTTGATATATATATTTAAAGGAGATAAGTATGAATCCATTTGGAATGATGAAAGATATGAAGAATATGGAAAAAATGATGAAGCCCGCATTAGAAAAATTTATGAAAGAATCAGGCTTTGTTAAAAAAGAAGATATTGAACCTCTCAAAAGAAGAGTTGCAGAACTAGAGGCTGAAGTTAAAAGGCTCAAGTAGTTAATGGAAACAGAGCTAACCAAGGTAGATATCTCAAGAATTATTGAGATGGCCTGGGAGGATAGAACTCCTTTTGATGCAATTGAAGCATCCTATGGCCTCAATCAAAATCAAGTTGAAGATCTTATGCGGGATAATTTAAAAAAAAATAGTTATACGCTATGGAGAAAAAGAGCAAGAGGAAGAAAAACAAAACATGTTGGCCTGAGAACATTTGGCGTTGAGGGCAGACATCACTCCTATGATCAACACAAGTATAAAAAATAATCATATTGCAATTGAAAACCTCTTTAAATCTATTTTTTCAGAGGTTCCAAATACAACAATAGATTTAAAAGATAGCTCAATTCATATAAGTCATAACGACAAGAATAATACAGATGCTGCATCTATAGATCTAATTCAAACCGAAGAAGGGTTTAGCATTACCTATTGGGATGGTTATTCATTAGCTGAAAATGAAAATGAAAAAGATTTAAAAAAATCTTTAAAGATCTTTAAAAGATACTCAAAAAAAATGGCAAAAAACTTAATAAGATTCGGTAGCTAAAATAACTATCTGCTGGGGGATGTACCCATATGTTTTGAAATAATTCCAAGCATAATTTCATCAGCACCGCCTCCAATGGAGGTAAGCCTTCCATCTCTAAATGCCCTTGATACTGGGGTATCCCACATATAACCCATTCCTCCCCAATATTGAAGACAGCTGTCAGTTACCTCTCTGCCTAACCTGCCTGCCTTAAGTTTCATCATTGAGGCCTTCATGGTTACATCTTCACCATTTATATATTCTTCCGTTGCTGAATAAACTAATGCTCTTAAGAGCTCGACTTCGGTCTGAAGCTCAGCAAGTCTAAAATGTACAACCTGGTTATCAAGGATTGATTTACCAAATGCTTTTCTTTGAGCTGTGTATTCAATGGTATCTTTTATAACTTGTTCCAACATTTTAAGAGCACCTGCAGCTCCAAATATTCTTTCTTCTTGGAATTGTTCCATTTGATATCTAAAACCTTTCCCTTCTGTACCTATTAAATTTCGTTGAGGCACCCTCACGTCATCAAAAAATATCTGGGCCGTATCAGACGATCTCATTCCTAACTTATCAAATCGATCAGATAGAGTTATTCCAGGAAGATCCATGGGAACTACAATCAAAGATTTATTGCTATGCGGACTTCCTTCTGAGGTATTTGCTAGCAAACAAATAAAATCAGCTTGAGTGGAATTAGTAATCCACATCTTTGTCCCATTAATTACATAGTCATCTCCATCTTTAATAGCTTTTGTTTTTATAGCAGAGACATCTGAACCTGCGCTAGGTTCACTTACAGCAATCGAGCAGACCATATCACCAGCCACAGCAGGAGCTAAAAAATCTTTCCTAAGTTGATCACTTCCATATTTTGCTAGAGCAGGGGTAGCCATGTCAGTTTGAACTCCTATTGCCATAGAAACGCCTCCGCTGCTAATTAACCCAAGCTCTTCAGAGAAAACAACCTGATAGCTGTAATCAAGCCCCATTCCTCCATATTCTGATGGCTTTGAGATACCAAGCAAACCCAAATCTCCCATTTTCTTAAATAGATCATGTGCCGGAAAGATTCCTTCTTTTTCCCACTCATTTGTATGCGGATTAATTTCTTTTTCTATAAATGCTTTAACGGTATCTCGAATTGCAAGATGTTCTTTATTTAGAATCATTATTTATCTTGTTTTTTTTAATTTAATTGATACTCATATATTACGATAATATTAATACTTATGAAAATAGCTTTTGCAGATATAAGTGCTTTAGAATATTAGATATGGTGTTAAAAAATTTTAAACTCTTATTCATCTTTTTAGTAATTTCTTCATGTGGAGGTGGTGGAGGAGGGTCAGATGGAAATTCAGGAATACCTTCTGTACCTCAAGCTCCTAATCTTTCAATTTCTATATCTGATTTTCCAAGTAAGATCTATTCGTATGATAGGTTAGAAATATCAATCACCTCAAATTATCCTGAATGTAGTTTTTTAATATCAGGGTCAGATATTCATTGGCCATCATCAAATGGAAGTTTGCATGAATTTAATGCTCCTATAACGTTGCTAGAGGAGGAATTATTTAATATTTCAGTTAGCTCTATATCTTCCTCAACCTGCCCATCGGGAAAAAAAGATATTGAAATTCTTGTAAACAAATCAGAATCTAAATACTTAGCTGTACCTGATAATAATAATGAGCAAAAAACCACATACTATCATTCAGCTAATCTTGGTTTTGGGGGGCTAGTGATAGATGAAAGATATTCTGCAACCATATGCTATCCGACACCAGACGACTGTACTTCATATGTAAATCAGCTCTTTGGTCAAGATGCTCATAATATGGCAGTTGGAGACTTTAATGGTGATGGTTATGAGGACTTGGTTGTTATGTGGGCAATCTTTCCTCATACAATAGAGGAATCTCAAAAAGTGCTTGCGCCTCTTCATATCTATTTAAATGACGGAAATGGAAAGCTATATGAGGATATGAGTATTTTTGAGACTAGTACTTATCCTATTCAGCCATTTGCATACAGATTGGCTATTAGAGACTTTAATTCAGATGGTATTGATGACATTTTTGCAGGCTCTATGGGAAAGCAAGTTAGATTTGAGGACTCAACCCAAGACTATATAGCACCTTCCCCTCATCTATTAATGCTTAGTAATGAGAACGGAAAGATGGAGGATAGAAGTCAGAATATTGATGATCAAAATAATGGTCAAGGTCAAAGATGTGGATTTGCTCATGATGCAAGTGCTGGTGATTTTGATGGAGATGGTGATTTTGATATTTATGCCTGCAACATATTGCATGTTAATAATGGGTTAGGGCAGTTCACCATCCATCCCTTCATAGGATATGAATGGCATACGAATAACATGAGCCCAATGAGCAGCCTGGTAACAGATCTAAATAATGATAACTTTGATGACATTCTTTTTTGGAATTTTGATAACAGGCCTTTGTTCGATTCCCAGCCCGAAGAAGGAACAATTTTATTAAGCAACAACTCCTCCAATGTAGAAGAGTGGGAGGAGGTAGATCTTCCAAAAGGACCTTTTGATATTAATAGAAATAAGTACAACCATGCAGCATCTGGAGACTTAAATGGAGATGGCTTTAATGATGTTGTTGTTTCAATTACTAGAGATAATCCATATTACGACGGTGCATATATTCAAATACTTATCAATGATCAGACAGGCGCATTGATAGATCAGACCCCTTCAAATTTTTCAAATCAAGATCGTTTCAGTGGTCACCATGGAGAGGGCAATATTTATCTTAGGGATATTGATAATGATGGAGATTTAGACATTATTCACTCAACAAGAGATTTTGAGAACTCACTTTCAGGAGCCCATATCGCTATTAATGATGGGCAAGCTAACTTTGCTTCCAACGAATACATCTTACCAAAAAGGCCACTTCCTGACTCTCAGTGGAACTCTTCATCAGGCTTGATGAAAGGTGTGCCTATCGATCTAGATGGCCAAGGCTGTATTGATATAATATCTACCACAGACTCTTGGAGTGATGAAAATACAGTAAGAAATTTCTTATTTTCCATGATCAATGTTAACTGCTCACTTTAAATATGGTGCCCCATGCCTGAGTCGAACAGGCACTCCCGAAGGAACGCGATTTTGAATCGCGCGCGTCTACCAATTCCGCCAATAGGGCACGGTAGGCATTGTAGCTAACTATTATCTCTTTTAAAATCACCTTCTAATGAAAACAATTGATTTTGACTACCACTTACCAGAAGAGCTTATTGCTAATTATCCTTTGGATGAACGAAGCTCAAGCAGGCTGCTTGTCAATAAAGAATCAATATCTCATAGAACCTTTAAAGATATTGTTGAATTTATTGATGAGGGAGATTTATTAATACTTAACAACACTTCAGTTATTCCTGCAAGAATCTTTGGAAAGAAAGAATCTGGAGGTTCGATTGAAGTCATGCTTGAAAGATTTATGGAGAACAACGAGGCACTTGTTCAAATTAGATCAGGCAGAAGCCCCAAGATTGGATCATGTTTAAAACTAGGCAATTACGATACAACTGTAATTGATAGAAAAAATAATTTTTTCATCATCAAGTTTAATGACGATCCTCTAATGATTTTTAATGAGATCGGCCATGTGCCTTTGCCACCATATATAAAAAGAGAAGATGAGGAAATAGACCAAGAAAGATATGCAACAATTTATGAAGATAAGAGCCTCCAGGAGTCAGTTGCCGCACCAACTGCGGGCCTCCATTTTGATGATGAATTACTTAAAAAATTAAAAAATAAAGGAGTGCAAATTGGAAAAGTTAACTTAAGTGTTGGGGCAGGAACTTTTCAACCTGTAAAAGTTGACAATATCGATGACCATGATATTCATAGTGAGTACCTAGAGGTTAAACCTGAAATAATTGACCTTATCGAGTCTACAAAGTCCGCCGGTAAGAAAGTTATTGCGGTGGGAACTACTGCGACGAGAGCTATTGAAACCGCATATCTAGATACAAGCTATAAAGGTTATAAAGGTTACACAAAACTTTTTATTACTCCTGGATATAAGTACAAAGCTATTGATAAATTAATTACAAACTTTCACCTTCCTCAATCCTCGCTTTTAATGCTGGTTGCAGCCTTTATAGGATATGAAAAGATGAAAGAAATCTATAAGATAGCGGTTGATAAAAAATATCGTTTCTTATCTTACGGGGATGCCATGCTATTAGAGAAAAATGAAATTTAAAGTAACCAACAAATCAGACTTTGCAAGAAGAGCTGAGTTATCTTTCCCAAGAGGAAAGATACAGACACCAGCTTTTATGCCAGTAGGAACTAATGGAACTGTAAAAGGCATGACCGTCGATGATCTTAAATCTACAGGAGCTGAAATTATCCTTGGCAATACCTATCATCTGATGCTTAGACCAGGAGATGAGTCCATAAGAGATCTTGGGGGACTTCATAAATTCTCTAACTGGGATAAACCAATACTCACAGACTCAGGGGGCTTTCAGGTATGGAGTCTTGGTGATCTAGTTAAAATTACAGAAGAGGGTGTTAAATTCAGTTCCCCATACGATGGAAG
>CAJQGY010000062.1 GCA_905478015.1 uncultured SAR86 cluster bacterium | reverse complement strand
ATAAAGGTATTCAAGAGCAAATGCAGAATGGTGTTATAGCTGGATATCCTCTGCTTGCTTTAAGAGCTACCTTGTATGATGGGTCATTCCATGATGTAGATTCAAATGAAATGGCATTCAAAATTGCTGGATCCTACGCACTCAAAGAAGGCGCTAACAAAGCAAAACCTGCTTTACTTGAACCAGTTATGAAGGTAGTGGTAGTCACACCTGAAGAGCATATGGGAGATGTTGTAGGCGACCTTAATAGAAGAAGAGGAATAATATTAGGAATGGATGATATAACTTCTGGTAAAGAAGTATCTTCAGAGGTTCCGCTTGCTGAAATGTTTGGTTACGCAACAGATCTGAGATCAGCGACTCAAGGTAGAGCAACTTTTACAATGGAATTCACTAAGTATGGTGAAGTCCCAAAAAATATAGCTGAGCAACTCAAAACATCATAAAAAGATAAAGAAGAAAACTGCATCATATATGTTGACAGTAAGGTTGTTAGGAGCTTAGAATACGCCACATTTTGCAATAAGCTAAATGTGAAAGAACTAATTTAATAGGTAGAAAAATAGGAATAAAATGGAGAATCAATCAATAAGAATAAGGCTAAAAGCTTTCGATTATAGACTGATTGATGCTTCAGCTAAATTGATAGTAGAAACAGTTAAAAAAACTGGTGCTGTTATAAATGGACCAATTCCTTTACCTGTTAAAAAAGAGAAGACAACAATTCTTAAATCACCGCATAAAGATAAAGATGCGAGGGATCAATATGAGATTGTTACTTATAAAAGACTTATGGATATAGTCGAACCAACTGATAAAACAGTTGATGCTTTAATGAAATTAGATCTATCCTCAGGGGTAGACGTTCAAATAAGCTTAGGTTAGTCCATTTTTTAACGCGAATGCGGCCATAGAGGGTTACAAGCCCCGTATATAGGAGATTAAATTGAGCATAGGCTTAATAGGAAATAAATCTGGAATGTCACGTCTTTTTCTTGAAGATGGTGAATCAATTCCCGTAACCGCAGTATCCGTCTGTGGTAATTTTGTTGCAGATATTAAGACAGCAGAAAATGATGGATATACATCATTAGTTGTTTCTAAAACAAAGAAATCAAATAATATTAATAAATCTAAAAGTGAATTTTATAAAAAAGTTAATCTCACTCCGGGAATTTTAGCTGAATTTAGATGCAATCCAGAACAAACAGGTGATTTTTCAGTTGGCAAGCATCTTAAAGCTGATATTTTTGAAATAGGTCAGTATGTTGACGTCACTGGCACTTCAAAAGGAAAGGGTTATGCTGGTGTTATTAAAAGACATAATTTTGCAATGCAAGATGCTACGCATGGTAATTCATTGTCACATAGAGCTCATGGTTCAATTGGCCAGTGTCAAACGCCAGGAAGAGTTTGGAAAGGTAAAAAAATGTCAGGTCACATGGGCAATGTTCAAAAAACAGTTCAAAACCTAAAGATTGTTGATCTAGATGTAGAAAACAGCATTATCTATATTAAAGGAGCAGTTCCTGGATTCAATGGGTCAGACTTGAAAATAAAACCAGCACTGAAAAGATCATGAAAATAGACTTATTATCAAAAACAAAAAACCAGAATATTGATATATCTGATTCTGCATTTGGAAGAGATTTTAACGAATCTCTTGTCCATCAAGCTGTAGTTAGTTTTATGGCTGGTTCAAGACAGGGATCTTCTCAACAAAAAACTAGATCAGATGTAAGAGGTGGTGGTAAAAAGCCATACAGACAGAAAGGTACGGGTCGTGCAAGAGCAGGTACTATAAGAAGCCCACTATGGAGAGGCGGTGGTGTTGCATTTGCTGCTAGACCTCGTGACTACAGTAAAAAGATTAACAAGAAGATGTACAGAGCGGCTATAAGGTCTATCTTTTCTGAATTGTTAAGACAGGAAAAATTAGTAGCTATTGAAAACCCTGTTCTTGAAAAACCAAAAACAAAAGACATAGCAAAATTTTTAAGTGAATTCTCTCTTAGTAAAGTCCTAATAATTACAGATGAAATAGATATTAACTTTTTTCTTTCAGTTAGAAATATTCCAAACGTAGATGTAATAACCGTTAGAGAAATAAATCCTGTTGTTTTACTAAAAGCTCAAAAAGTTGCAGTTACTGCTGAGGCTTTCAAGCAAATAGAGGAGTGGATAGATGCATAACGAGAAACTCTTTACACTTATAAAGGCACCAATAGTAACTGAGAAGTCTGCTAGGGTCGGAGAAGAACTAAAACAGTTTGTATTTAAGGTTGATTTATCTGCAAATAAAAGAGAAATAAAACAGGCAGTTGAAAAACTGTTTAAAGTTGAAGTTTTGAAAGTTACTACCTCAATTGTTAAAGGCAAAAGAAAAAGAAACAGAACTGGCCTATACAAAAGATCTAATTATAAAAAAGCATTTATTACTCTTGGAAAAGATTCTGAGATTCAACTTGAGGGTATTAATTAATCATGGCAATTATTAAAGCAAAACCTACTAGTCCAGGTAGACGTGGCGTTATTTCGGTTAAAACCGATCTTTATAAAGGCAAGCCTTTAAAATCACTAACACAGCCTAAGTCTAAAAATGGTGGTAGAAATAACAATGGAAGAATCACTGTCAGACACCAAGGCGGCGGTCATAAACAACATTATAGGATTATTGATTTTAAGAGAAACAAGCTAGACATACCAGCTGTAGTAGAAAGACTAGAATATGATCCAAATAGATCTGCTCATATTGCTCTACTGAAGTATAAAGATGGTGAGAGGAAATATATAATTGCTCCAAGTAAGTTGAATGTTGGAGACGAGATTATTTCTGCTGAGAAATGTGAAATTAAAGTTGGAAATTCAATGAAGCTAAAGGACATACCCTTGGGTACAAATGTTCATTGTGTTGAGCTAAAACCATTAAAAGGTGCTCAGCTTGCTAGAAGTGCTGGAACATCCGCCAGATTAATAGCAAAAGAAGGCATCTATGCAACTTTGAGACTCCAATCTGGAGAAACTAGAAAAGTCTTATGGGAGTGTAGAGCCACTCTTGGAGTAGTTTCAAATCAAGAAAATAATCTTAAATCACTTGGTAAAGCAGGTGCAAAAAGGTGGAGAGGAGTTCGACCTACAGTTCGTGGTGTTGCCATGAACCCTGTTGATCATCCACATGGTGGTGGTGAAGGTAGAACATCAGGTGGCAGGCACCCATCAACTCCATGGGGTATTCCCACTAAAGGATATAAAACACGTAAAAATCAGCGTACTGATGATTTAATAATTAGAAGAAGAGGAAGCAGGAAGTAATATGCCAAGATCACTTAAAAAAGGACCTTTCATAGATTTATCACTTGAAAAAAAAGTAGATGCAGCGGTTGCATCTAATGATAAAAGACCTATCAAAACATGGTCAAGAAGATCGATGATTAATCCATCAATGGTTGGCCTTACAATTGCTGTACATAATGGAAGACAACATATACCAGTCTATGTAAATGAAGATATGGTTGGTCATAAGCTTGGTGAGTTCTCTCTAACTAGAACTTTTAAAATGCACTCAGGCGACAGGAAGGCTAAATAATGGAAACTAGAGCTTATTTAAAAGGAACAAGATTATCACCTCAGAAGGCTGGACTAGTCGCTAATGCTATTAGAGGAAAGTCTGTACAAGATGCCATGGATTTCCTAGGTTTTAATAAACAAAAAGGTGCTGCAGTAATAAAAAAATTACTCGAATCTGCTATAGCTAACGCTGAGAATAATAATAAATCTGACATTGACTTGCTATCTGTTAAATCAATTATAGTTAATCAGGGAATGAGGTTAAAAAGAATGAAACCAAGAGCAAGAGGAAGAGCTGACAGAATTATTAAACCTACCTGCCATATTGAAATTATCTTATCTGAGGGGAGCAAGTAATGGGACAAAAAGTAAATCCAACCGGCTTTAGATTAGGAACAAGCAAAAAGCAAAATGCTAATTGGTATGCAAAAGGTAAAGCATTTTCTGAAAATCTTATACAAGACCTTAAAGTAAGAGAGTATTTCAAAGTTAAATTAAAAAATTCTTCTATAAGCAAAATAGAGCTAGAAAGATCTGCTGAAAATTTTGTTGTGTCAATTCATACCTCAAGGCCTGGAATAATAATTGGAAAGCGTGGTGAGGAAATCGATAATTTAAAAAAAGCTGTCGAAAAAATTGTAAAGAAAACAACTCAAATAAATATTAAAGAAGTTAAAAAACCTGATTTAGATGCAACTATTCTTGCTGAAGGTATAGCTCAACAGCTTGAAAGAAGAGTTATGTTTAGGCGTGCTATGAAAAGAACTGTCCAAAGCGCCTTAAGACAAAGTGCAAAGGGTGTAAGAGTAGAAGTATCCGGAAGATTAAATGGTGCAGAGATTGCCAGAACAGAGTGGTATCGAGAAGGTAGAGTTCCTCTTCATACCATAAGAGCTGACATTGACTATGGAACTGCAGAAGCTTTAACTACTTATGGAATCATAGGTGTAAAAGTTTGGGTCTTTAAGGGCGAGACTACAGAAGATCCTTACAAAGTCGATCAAGGAAGTTAATTATTATGTTACAACCAAAACAAACAAAATTTAGGAAGATGCACAAAGGCAGAAATAGAGGCCTTGCACAAAATGGAAACACTGTTGCGTTTGGAAGATTCGGTCTTGTCGCTTCTGATAGAGGAAGGATAACAGCTAGACAGATTGAAGCAGCGAGAAGAGCAATGACTAGGCATATTAAAAGAGGCGGAAATATTTGGATTAGAATTTTTCCAGACAAGCCAATAACAAAGAAACCTCTCGAAGTTCGAATGGGTAAAGGTAAAGGTAATGTTGAATATTGGGTGGCATTAGTACAACCAGGAAAAATAATGTTTGAGATGGCTGGAGTGACTGAAGAATTAGCAAGAGAAGCTTTTAAACTTGCCTCAGCTAAATTACCTGTAAAAACCCACTTTATTAGTAAGGACGTATAAATGAATAAAGAGTTTGCTGATTTAAGTAAGAAGAATAGTAAAGAGCTTGGTGCAGAACTTATTACTGCTAGAGAAGCTCAATTTACTTTACGAATTAAACATAAAACAGGTCAGTTAAATGAAACTAACCAGCTTGGAAATATTAAAAAGAAGATTGCTAGGATTAAAACATTGATTAATGCAAATAAATTAAAGGATGAAAAATAATGGAAAATTCTAATCCAAGAGTCTTGACAGGAATTGTAACCAGCAACAAAGCTGATAAAACTATCACTGTTCAGATAGAAAGAAAAGTTAAACATCCCCTGTATGGAAAGATTATAAAAAGGTCTACAAAGGTTCATGCTCACGATGAAGAAAATACTGCTGCTATTGGCGATATTGTAACTGTTCAAGAGTGCAGGCCTTTATCTAAAAGTAAAACATGGATGCTGGTAGATGCAAATAATGAAATATCAGTTGAACCAAATAAAGACAATACAGCCGAGGAGAGTGAATAATGATTCAAATGCAATCACTATTAAAAATAGCTGATAACAGCGGAGCTAGAAGCGTTATGTGCATAAAGGTTTTAGGCGGATCTAAAAGACGCTATGCAAACATTGGTGACGTTATAAAGGTAGCTGTAAGAGAAGCCATCCCAA
>CAJQGY010000061.1 GCA_905478015.1 uncultured SAR86 cluster bacterium | reverse complement strand
ACTTTGCTGGATCAACTGTTGTACACTCTGTTGGTGGCTGTGCATAAAACCAGAAAGCATAAGAACTAAAGTGAAAGATATCATGGAAGGCGCTAGAGTTATTAAGGGTAAGTCAAAGCCAAAAAAACAGGATTTAGAAAGAGAGCTTAAATTTAAACTTAAAGACAATTCAATCGAGGAGCTGAGTGACACTATAGGAAAGCTGGAAGATCAAATGTATGTTTATGCAAAAGATATGGAGTTTGAAAAAGCAGCATGGTGCAGGGATAAGATGAAATACCTTAAAGGAAAGATGATCGATATATAGGATCCTTACAAGAATAAGCAATCATTAATTTGTAATAGTCTTCTACACGATGCACATAATCAATAGTCTGATGACCTCTTTTATAACCATTAACATCCCTTAAATTTACATCTTCACCAGATAGATTCTCCAAAACATTTACAAAATCTTGCCATATCATTTCATCTGGCTCTTTATTTATACCTTGAGCTATATTGATAATGTTTGTTGGCCCCAAGTTATAACTTGCAAGAGAGATAGCTAGTTGATCGCTAGATGATTTACCAAAAATATTTTTTTCAATCATAGTAGCAATGTATTTTGAACCACCATTAATACTTTGTTCTGGGTCTAATCTATTTTTAACTCCAACAATAGCTGCTGTTTCAAGTGTTACCATCATCATGCCTCTAACACCCATATTAGATTTAGCCTTAGGATCCCATTGTGATTCTTGGAATGAAATCGCAGCGAGCAACTCCCATTCCAAATTATTATCCTCACCTGCTTTTTTAAATAAATCTTCATAAAGCACAAATTTTTCATTTAAAAGCCTACTGAATTTAGATTTTTCAAAATTATTTAATGATGAGTTTTGATAGATATTATTAGCATTTTCTTCACATGAAAAAATAGGTTGATCAGCCTCTTTTTTCTGATCACAGCCAACTATGGTTCCAACTAAAACCATGCCTAAAAAAAAGTTAAAGATATTCCTCTTTTTCATTTATTTTATCTAAAAGACTTTATAATTGATGCATACAATATTTCAGACTTTAAGCGGTGTCAAAGACTATTACCTTAATTTTAGAAGGGAAAGAAAGTTTCACTACCTCTAAATTAGAGCAAATCCAGCACGGCTTTAATAAAAATAACAACAAAAAATCACTATTGTCCTGTAAGGACATTTTTCTAGTTTCTTTAAAAAACCCAATTGGTAATGAAGAAAATATTAAAAATATTTTAGATGCCAGTCACGTATTTAACAGCTTTGATCTCATTGTTGGCCCAAGAGTTGGCACTATATCTCCTTGGTCTTCGAAGACTAAAGATATTATTAATAACGTTGGCATTGATAATGTTGATTCAATTGAAAAGTTTTATGGGTTCAAAATAAACGGGGTAGATGATATCTCTGAAAACGATCTATCACCTTTTTTTGATCGCATGACCCAGTCTTTATATTTTTCACTAGATGAATGTGAGAAATTTTTATCCACCCAAGAAAAAAGATCAATAAGACATATTGATATTTTAGCCAATGGCATTGAAGAGCTTGATCGAGCAAATACTACCTTTGGTTTTGCTATGAGCGGAGATGAAATTGAGTATTTGTTTAAATTTTATTCTGATATTAATAGGAACCCCACTGATGCAGAATTAATGATGTTTGCCCAAGCAAACTCAGAGCACTGCAGGCATAAAATTTTTAATGCTAATTGGACCATTGATGGGGTCGATCAAGATAAAACTTTATTTGATTTAATTAAAGTTACCAGTAAAGAATCTCCAGAAGGTATTATTTCTGCCTATAAGGATAATGCAGCAATTACCGAAGGAGATAGCGTTGAGAGACTGAACTTAGACACCTCTAATAAATATGCATTTGTTAAAGATAAATTAAATTCAACCATTAAAGTTGAAACGCATAATCATCCTACTGCTATATCTCCTTTTCCAGGAGCGGCCACAGGTTCAGGAGGAGAGATAAGAGATGAAGGGGCAACCGGAAGAGGTGCAAAACCAAAGATAGGTTTAGTTGGCTTCAATGTTTCTAACTTAAGAATTCCAAATCTACAAAGAGAGTGGGAGCATTCAGAATCTAAGCCTGAGCGTATTGCATCACCTCTCAGCATAATGATTGAGGGCCCCATTGGAGCTGCAGCTTTTAATAATGAGTTTGGAAGACCTTCAACCCTTGGGTATTTTAGATCTTTTGAAACCCCATTTGATCAAAATGGAAATGCATTTGGTTATCACAAACCAATTATGCTGGCTGGAGGCATTGGCGAGGTTAGAGACAAAAATAACTTTAAGCTTCAAATTTCAGAGGACTATATAGTAGTTGTATTAGGCGGACCAGCAATGCTTATAGGTCTTGGAGGAGGAGCTGCATCTTCAGTATCATCAGGTGAAAGTGATGAGGATTTGGATTTTGCCTCCGTGCAAAGAGAAAACCCTGAGATGGAAAGAAGATGCCAGGAGGTTATTAATATTTGCTCATCCATGGATGAAAGCTACATAGAATTCATACATGACGTCGGAGCTGGAGGCCTTTCAAATGCTATACCAGAGTTAGCAAAGGATTCAGATTTAGGGGTATATATTGAACTAGATAAAGTTCCTGTTTCGGACCCATCAATGTCCCCAATGGAAATTTGGTCAAATGAATCTCAAGAAAGATATGTGCTAGCCATCCATAAAAAGAATAAAGATGCTTTTGAAAAAATCTGTATTAGAGAGCGATGCGAGTTTGCATTTGTAGGAATTACAACGCTTGAAAAATCAGTAAAGTTATTTGATGAGTCAACCAATACATTTCCTGTTGATGTCCCCCTGGATATGCTTTTTGGAGACCTGCCAATTACTGATATTGAAGTTAATAATATTGAAAAAAATGTTGCTACCCCTGGCAATGCTAGCAAGCATGACTTTAAAGCTTCATTCTATAAAGTTCTATCTCATCCCACAGTTGCATCAAAATCCTTCTTAATAACTATTGGGGATAGAAGCGTTGGCGGCATGGTAGCAAGAGATCAGTTTGTGGGACCCTATCAAGTTCCTGTTTCAAATTATTCAATGAGCCTAAGATCATTCACCTCAAATAAAGGAGAGGTAGTTACCATTGGTGAAAAGCCTACCATTGCTGTAAACAACCCATCAGCTTCAATGAGAATGTCAGTAGCCGAAGCATTAACTAATATGGTTGGAGTGCCTATAAAAGGTTTGGATCATATTCAAGTTTCAGCTAACTGGATGGCACCAACAAAAGAAGAAAGTGAGAACTTAGACTTGAGAAAGGGCGTTGAGGCGCTTTCAAAAATCTGTGTTGATTTAGACATATCAGTTCCTGTTGGCAAAGATTCCTTATCAATGAAAACAAAATGGTCTGAGGGCGGTGATGAGAAGATTGTTACAAGTCCCTTGTCAGGAGTTATTACTGCGATGGCTCCAGTTGAGGATGTCTCTATTGGAATTACTCCAGAATTGAATACTGAATGCGATACCAATTTATTATTCGTTAAAATGAATAACAAAAGTAGACTAGCAGGTTCTATTTTCTCCGAAGTAACCCAAGAAAATTTCTCTAATACTCCAGATGTTGATAACACCAATCAACTAAAAGATTTATTTAATGCTATTCAGGAACTAATTACAGAGAAAAAGATTTTAGCCCTTCATGACATCTCCGACGGCGGACTAGCGTCGGCTTTATCTGAAATGTGTTTTACAAAAAAAGTTGGAATGGATATTTCACTTTTTGATATTAATTTTGAGGATATTAACTCATACCTATTTGCAGAAGAGGTTGGTTTAGTTCTTCAAGTGGCTGAAAAAGATTCCTATCAAATAGTAAATTTATTGAGCTCTAAATTTACAGTTGTCAACCTTGGCGCCATCAACAATTCAAAAACTTTAAATATTTCATGTCAATCTGGTTCAATTTTTTCAGAGCCTATTGAAAAACTAGAGTCCAAATGGCGCGAAGTCTCTCATGCAATACAAAGCATAAGAGATAATACAATTTCAGCCAACGAGGAGCAGAACCTTCTTTTTGACATCAATCATAAAGGCCTTTTTTCAGATACAGCTTTTGAAGAAAAACAAATACATACCTCGCTAACTAAGCCCAAGGTAGCTGTATTGAGAGAGCAAGGGGTTAATGGTCAAATGGAAATGGCAGCAGCCTATACATTAGCTGGCTTCGAGGCTGTAGACGTTCATATGCAAGACTTGCTTGATGGAAATATTGATCTATCTTTATTTAATGGATTGGCCGCATGTGGAGGTTTCTCATATGGCGATGTTCTTGGTGCAGGAGGAGGCTGGTCTAAAACAATTCTTAATAACCCTATGGTTAAAGATCAGTTTGAAAAATTCTTTTTAAATCAAAATACTTTCACCCTTGGGGTTTGTAATGGTTGTCAGATGGTTTCTAATTTAAAAGAAATAATACCTGGAGCAGACCTTTGGCCATCTTTTACAAAGAATATTTCAGATCAATTTGAGGCAAGACTAGCTCAAGTTAAGGTTGAGGAATCTAACTCAATCCTTCTATCAGGAATGGCAGGCTGGTCACTGCCGATAGCTTCAGCTCATGGAGAAGGTAATGCTCTGTTTAATGCTGAAGGTGATATCAATTATTTAGAGAATTCAAATCAAATTGCTCTCAGGTTTGTAGATTCACATGGAGCTCCTACCGAAAGCTATCCATTAAATCCCAATGGTTCCAAATATGGAATAACAGGGGTTACCTCATCAGATGGCAGAGTAACCATAATGATGCCCCACCCAGAAAGAGTTTTTAGATCCCAACAGATGAGTTGGCGTTCAAAAGATTGGAAAGAGTTCTCGCCCTGGATGCAAATTTTTTATAACGCTTTAGATTTTTCTAAAAACTCCTAATTACCAAAGAGTTATATCTTCTTCTCTAAAAACATATTCGCCCTTTTTCTTATCTGAGAAATAATATCTCAATGTCTTTT
>CAJQGY010000060.1 GCA_905478015.1 uncultured SAR86 cluster bacterium | reverse complement strand
CGAAAAAGCAGGTGCAGCAATGCTTCTTTTGGAATGCGTTCCAGACTCATTAACTAAAGAGATTATGTCAGAGCTATCAATACCTGTTATTGGCATAGGAGCAGGACAATCAACTGATGGTCAAATCATGGTAGTTCACGATGTTCTTGGTATTTCCTGCTTAGAAAAATTACCTAAATTTGTAAAAAATTACATGAATGAATCTCACTCAATTCAAGATGCGCTAAGCAAATATGTTAATGAGGTTAAGTCAGGAGTATTTCCCTCTACTGATCATACTTTTTATTAAATTGAAAATAATTAAAACACTCGAAGACTTCCATAAAACCAGATCAGCTTATGGTCAAATAAGCTTTATTCCTACAATGGGAAACCTTCATAATGGGCATTTATCCCTTTTTAATACCGCTAAAAAGCTAAATAAACCTATCTTTTCATCTATTTATATAAACCCTTTACAATTTAATAATAAAAATGATTTTACTAAATATCCAAAATCACTTGATGAGGATATTGAATTACTTGAATCTCAAGATTGTGAATGTCTATTTTTGCCCGATGAATCAATACTAGAGAATTTGGAGATAATTAAAGCCCCTAGCAAAGCAGATCTTCTTTGTGGTTCTCATAGGCCCGGCCATTTTGATGGCGTTTTAACTATTGTTAATAAGCTTTTTTCTATAATGAAGCCATCAGATGCTGTGTTTGGACTTAAGGATTATCAACAATATTTATTAATAAAAGAATTTTCACAATCTCGTAAACTACCAATAAACATAATTGGTTCAAAAACTATTAGAGAAAATAATGGTTTAGCAATGTCCTCAAGAAATACATTACTTTCAAGTGATGAGCTTCAAAATGCTTCTGAAATATATAAATCACTCTTATTTATAAAAAATAACGCTAACAATCTTTGTAAGGATATTATTGATGAGGTTCGTAAAAGCTTGTATAAAAAAGGTTTTGAAGTTGATTATGTATCAGTAATTAATTCAATTACATTGCAAGAATCTTTAAATCATAATAATGAAGAAGGGTATTTAGTGGCTGCTATTGCGGCTAATATAGGCACAGTAAGATTGATAGACAACTTATTTATTTAATACTCAAACCTTTAATAATTATTCTCAATTATTTATACTTCGACAGTTATGAATAGAACATTACTTAAATCTAAATTACATCGCATCAATGTTACTCAAGTTGAGCTTGATTATGAGGGCTCATGCGCTGTAGATAAAGACTTTTTAGACGCAGCTGGAATGCAAGAGTATGAAAAAGTTGATGTCTATAATGTAACTAATGGTGAAAGATTTTCAACATATCTAATTTTAGCCGAATCAGGCTCAAAAACTCTTTCAGTAAATGGTGCTGCAGCTCACAAGGCATCAGTTGGTGATGTTGTTATAATATGCACATACGGAAGCTTTGATGAGGCTGAAGCGGTATCTCACAAGCCAACGTTAGTCTATTTTGATAAAACTAACTCTGTTACAAATATTAAAAACTCTATTCCTGAACAAAAGCTTCATTCTGTGTAGGTATTTATAAACTTTTAAGATTGACCTACAAGCCTCTCTTCTATACCCTTCAGTCATAATTTAACAAAGGATTTAATGAAATTTAATGATCTGAATTTATCAGACCCCATTACAAGATCTTTAAAAGATCAGGGGTATGAAAAACCAACACCAATTCAAACAGAAGTAATTCCTGCAATATTGAATAAGAGTGATGTCATGGCAGCTGCACAGACTGGTACTGGTAAGACCGCAGCTTTTGTTTTGCCAATATTAAGCATGCTTTCTAATCCAAAAAATAATTATAAAGGCCATCAATTAAGAGCATTAATTCTTACACCTACAAGAGAGTTAGCAGCACAAGTTAGAGAAAGTGTTAATACTTATAGTAAATATCTAAGCATTCGCTCTACAGCAGTATATGGAGGAGCTAGGATACATAATCAACGACTTAAATTAAGAAAAGGTGTTGATGTACTTGTTGCAACCCCAGGAAGATTATTGGATCTATACAATCAAAAGGCTGTAAATTTTAAAAACATAGAGTTATTTGTACTAGATGAGGCTGATCAGATGCTAGATATGGGTTTCATACATGATATAAAAAAGATTGCCAACTTGCTTCCAGATCGTCGTCAAAATTTAATGTTTACTGCCACTTTCTCAAATCCTTTTAGAAAACTTGCAAAGGAAATGGCGGATAAAGCTATAGAAATTTCTGTTACAACTGATGGAGAGGCAGGTGAGAACATAGAGCATTATTGCCATCCAGTTGATAAATCTAGAAAAGCTGAGCTTTTAATAGAACTTATTGAAACGCAAAATTGGGATCAGGCTCTTGTTTTTACAAGAACTAAACATGGTGCTGATAGGCTGCAAAAACAACTTGAAAAAGTTGAAATTTCTGCAAAAGCAATTCATGGAAATAAAACGCAAAATAATAGAATGAAGGCTCTTGACGCTTTTAAAAATAATAGAGTGAAAATTTTAGTAGCAACAGATGTTGCTGCTAGAGGAATTGATATAAAAAAGATGTCTCAAGTAATTAATTTTGATGTTCCTACAGTCGCCAAAGACTATATACATAGAATTGGTCGAACTGGAAGAGGAGGAGATAAGGGTAAAGCAATAACGCTTGTTAGCGCTGATGAATTTAGGCTATTAAGTGATATCGAGAAACTTCTTGGTCAAAAGCTTGAACGCGTTGAAATAGAGGGTTTTGAGCCTGAGCATGTTGTACCTGCTAAAGAAAAACAAAAACCCAAGAATAAAAAATTTCATAATCGTGGTGGCTTCAAAAATCGTAGAAGGTCTCGCAAGGGTTAGTCTTTATAGTATTTAATAATGACCAAGGAAAATAAATATGATGTTGTTATCCTCGGTGGCGGTGCTGCAGGTTTATTCTGTGCTTTTGAGACAGCAAAAAAAGGATATAAAGTAGTTGTTTTAGAGAAGTCCAATAAAGTTGGCAAAAAGATTCTCATGTCTGGTGGTGGCCGTTGTAATTTTACAAATCGTAATGTATATCCTCACAACTTTTTATCAAAGAACAAACACTTTTCTAAATCAGCTCTTTCAAGATATACATCCCAAGACTTTATTGCTCTTGTTGAGAGTCATGACATTGAATATGAAGAAAGGAAACATGGACAACTTTTTTGTATTAATTCAGCTAAAGATATAGTAAATATGTTACTTGATGAATGTAATTCTGCAAATGTAGAGATTATTACTAACGCAACACCTTCGAATGTTAAATTTAATAGAATTGACGGCCAATATTCATTAAATACAGACATAAAAGAAAAAAATAATAATTCTACTCTCAAGATTACTTCAAGTGCATTGGTTATAGCTACGGGAGCATTATCAGTGCCTACATTGGGCGGAAGTGGATATGGTTATGATTTGGCAAAGCAATTCAATTTAGATGTTATAGATCTTCATGCAGGACTTGTTCCTTTTATGTTTAGCGATCATCTAAAAAGTCTTTGTGAAAATCTTTCTGGAGTCTCACATGCTGTTTCTGTTACTTGTAATAACATTACATTTACTGAGGATATGCTTTTTACTCATAGAGGACTTAGTGGGCCTGCAATCTTACAAATTTCTAATTATTGGTCCCTTGGTGACGAGATATCAATCAATCTTTTTCCTGATTTTGATATTCATCAACATATATTAAACTGTAAAAAAGATACCCCAAAACAGAAACTTAAATCAACTATCTCATCTTTATTGCCAAGAGCTTTTGGGGAACAGCTTGAATTATTGTTATGGTTTGAGTTAGCAGATCTACCGCTAGGCGAATGGTCAAATAACCAAATTGAATCAGTATGTAAAAAATTACATGCATGGAATGTTAAGCCTTCTTCTACAGAGGGTTATAGAACGGCTGAGGTAACATTATTCGGAATAGATACAAAACATATTAGCTCAAAAACAATGGAGGTTATTGGTCAAAAAGGCTTATATTTTGTTGGTGAGGTTCTTGATGTAACAGGGCATCTTGGTGGATATAATTTTCAATGGGCATGGTCATCAGCTTATGCTGCAGCATCAGATTTGTAGAAGAGCATAATATGATACTCATACTTACTATATTTAATTTTTTCAATAATAATAATGCTTTCATTTAATAATCTTGAATTAGTTCTTGGAGGAAATACGCTTTTTAATGATGTTTCTTTAACCATTCATCACCATCAAAAAGTAGGTTTAGTTGGAGCAAATGGTACTGGTAAAACAAGTTTATTTAAGGTTATTAAAAATGAAATCGAAGTTGATCAATCATCAGTAAGTTATCCTTCAGATCTTCGCATCTCATATCTTGCCCAAGAAATTGAGGGTACAAATGAGTTAGCAATAGATTATGTTTTATCAGGAGATTCTCATTTAGTTAATATTCAAAATCAAATTACCGAGGCCGAAAAAAATGGTAATTATGACAAACTTGGTGAGTTATATGATATTTTTACCTCTCTTGATGGCTATTCTGCTAAATCTAAAGCGGAACAATTATTGGTTGGCCTTGGCTTTAAATCAAATGAATTTAAAAAACCATTAAAAGATTTTTCTGGTGGATGGAGAGTTCGCCTAAATTTAGCTAAAACTTTAATGCAACCATCTGATCTAATGTTATTAGATGAACCAACTAATCACTTGGATTTAGACGCTATTTTATGGTTATCTAACTGGATTAAGCATTTTCAAGGTGCTCTAATTCTAATATCACATGATAGAGATTTTTTAGATGATTGCGTTACTTTTGTAGCCCATTTACATAGGCAATCAATAGAAATGTATAAAGGTAATTACTCTCAATTTGAAACACTAAGAGCTTTAAAAATGGCTGAAATTCAAAGCAACTATATAAAGCAACAAAAAGAAGTAGCTCATATGCAAAGTTTTATTAATAGATTTAAAGCCAAAGCAACAAAAGCAAGGCAAGCACAAAGTAGAATAAAATCCCTTGAAAAAATGGAACTAATTGCTCCTGCTCATATAGATTCCCCTTTTAATTTTAAGATATCTGAAACAGATAAAATTTCAAATCCTTTAGTCGCTCTAAGAAAAGCTGAGATGGGCTATACAGATACTATTTTATCCAATGTTGATTTTACAATCTGCCCTGGTGATAGAGTTGGCTTACTTGGTCCTAATGGAGCAGGAAAGTCTACATTGATTAAAACTATTGTAGGTGACCTAAAACTTCTCGATGGTGATAGGGAAACTGGAGCTAATTTTAAGATTGGGTATTTTTCACAACATCAGGTTGATGATCTTGATTTATCTATATCTGCTTTTACACATATACAGAGACTTGATGAAACTAAGACAGAAAAACAAATTAGAACATATTTAGGTGGCTTTAATTTTAAAGGTGACAAGGTGAAAGACACTATCAAGCTTTTCTCAGGAGGTGAGAAGGCGAGACTGGCATTTGCAATAATTTCTTATCAAAAACCTAATATATTGCTCATGGATGAACCAACTAATCATCTTGACATGGAAATGAGACATGCCTTAACAGTAGCAATTCAAAGCTTTAGAGGTGCGATTGTTCTTATTTCGCATGATAGACATTTATTAAATAGCTCTGTTGATAGTTTTTATCTTGTTGACAAGGGAAAGTTAGATATCTTTGATGGCGACCTAGAGGACTATAAAAACCTTATTCTTAATATTAAAAATACTGATGCAAAGGTTGTAAATAAAAAGAAGACGAATAAATCTACAAATAACGACAAAACCAAAAAAAGTAAAAATCTAAAACTAGAAATAGCTAAATTAGAAAAAAGACTACAAAGGTTGAATAGAAAACTTTCTGAGGCTAATGAAGAACTAGCAAACCCAGATCTTTACTTAGATAATCCAAGCGAGAACCTTCAAGATTTAATTAGAAATCAATTAGAACTATCAAATGAGGTTGAGGTAGTCGAGAAAGAATGGATCGAAAATGTGACAAGACTTGAAAAACTAAGTGATTAATTCAATCTAATTTAGATAGGCCTATAAGTGGCGCGCCCGGAGAGATTCGAACTCCCGACCCCTTGGTTCGTAGCCAAGTACTCTATCCAGCTGAGCTACGGGCGCTTTTCTATAACTCTCTAGCTTCTTCAGGTAGCATTACGGGAATACCGTCTTTAATAGGGTAGGCTAAGCCAGCGCTGATTGATATTAGTTCATTTGTCTCTTCGTTATAATCTAGAGAATCTTTTGTGATTGGACAGACCAAAATATCAAGTAATTTTTTATCTAAAATAGTCATATTTTTGAAGTATACATCAGGATTAATCTACAATATATATGCTATTGTAATATCCATTTAGCTATAGATTTTGATATGGAACAGATACAACTTTTAGCCCTACAAAAATTTCCATATATTGAACCTGGTGATGATATTAGTTCAATCATTATTGAGTTAATTGATTCCAATAAAATAGATATTTCTGATGGTGATGTATTTATAATTGCTCAAAAAATAGTTTCCAAATCTGAAAACAGATATGTCAATCTTAATGATCTTTTAATCTCAAATGAAGCTAACAAATTGGCAGAGACTTTGAATAGAGACTCATCATTTATTCAAGCAATACTTAATGAATCAAATGAAATAATAAGTATTGATAAGAATGTAATAATAGTTGAACACAAATTAGGATTTATAAATATTAATGCAGGTATAGATAGATCTAATATTTCACAAGAAATTAACCAAGTCTTACTATTACCTGAAAATCCATCAAAAAGCGCGCGTTTAATTCAAAATACATTATCAGAATCACTCAAAAAAAATATCTCTATCGTAATAACTGATTCCATGACTAGGCCATATAGGTCTGGAATTACAAATTTTGCATTAGCAAGCTCCAATCTTCAAAGCCTGATAAACTTAACTGGCGAAGAAGATATCTATGGAAATCTCTTAAAAACAACTGAAATAGCTATTGCAGATGAGATTGCAGCTGCCTCAGGGTTATTAATGGGGCAGGGCTCAGATATGCAGCCTGTTATTTTACTTAAAGGATTTAATAAAGATAATTATGATATTAATAATGCAATAGACTTAATTGTTGAAAAGAAAGATGATCTGTACAGATAAATACTTTTTAAACATATAATAGAATCATGAATTTTAGCCTTAACCTTAATAAGATAGCTCTTCTAAGAAATGCAAGAGGTGAGGATTACCCAAAATTAGAAGATTATGCCTATAGGGCCATTGATTTAGGAATAGATGGCCTTACTCTTCATCCTAGACCAGATCAAAGGCATGCTACTTGTGATGATGTTCTTTCAATTTCTTCAATATGCAAAGAAACCAATATTGAATTTAATATTGAAGGAAATCCATTTTCAGAACCTACAGCAACATATAATGGTTTCATAAATCTTGTTAATCAATCAAAACCTGAGCAAGTCACACTGGTACCAGATTCGCTCGATCAAATTACCTCTGACCATGGTTGGAACCCAAATTTTAAAATTAATAAACTTTCTTCAGCAATAAAAAATATTCATTCTTTTGGGGTTGGCTCAAGAGTAAGTTTGTTTATTGACACTATTTATAATAATAATATTAATTATGAAGTTTTAGATTATTGTCTTAAAGTTGGTGCAGATACAATAGAAATACACACAGGACCTTATTCAAAAGCAATTGCATCAAATAATTTTACAATTATAGACTCATTAAGACTTTTACTAGAAAAAGCCAAAGATAAAGGGCTGAACATCAACGCTGGACATGACTTAAATCTTTCAAATCTTTCACATTTAAAAAACTTAAATTTAATAGATGAAGTTTCAATAGGGCATGCAATTATTGTTGATGCCTTGAATTATGGATTTGATGACACTATAAAGAAGTATATAGATATTATAAAAGGATAATAAAATGGATATTGAACAGAAATTAAAAGACCAAATAGCTGATAACGATATTTTAATTTATATGAAAGGAACACCTTACGAACCAAAATGCGGTTTTTCTGCCAGAACTGTTCAGGCGCTTGTTGAGTGTGAGGCTAAATTCTCATATGTTGATATTCTTGAAAATAATGAAGTTAGAGCTACATTACCAACAGTATCTGATTGGCCAACTTTTCCACAGGTGTTCGTTAGTGGTGAACTTATTGGTGGTGCAGACATCGTAACTCAAATGCACGAAGCTGGTGAACTTAAAAAGGTTCTAGAAGAGGCTTCTAAATAGGCTTATATTCGTTTACAACTCTACAAAAAACTTTAGCAGTTACATCTGAGTCATAAGCAGCTGAGTGTGCTTCCTTTGAATCATAGTCAATATTTAATGAATCACATACTCTTGCAAGCACTGTTTGATTTGTAGCGAGAACCCCCAAACTTACTGTATCTAAAACAGAAAAAGGATGAAACGGTGATTTTTTAATTTTATTTCTCTTAACAGATTCATTTATAAATGAGCTATCAAAATGAGCATTATGACCAACTAAAATAGCCCTTGAGCATTGATGTTTATTTCTAGCTTTATTTATTATCTTAAATAAGTCAGTCAATGCATCTTTTTCACTTACAGCCTTTCTTAAGGGATGGTTAAGATCAATTTTTGTAAACTCAAGCGATTCTTTTTCAACAATCAAACCTTCAAACGGCTCAATATGATGTCTAAAAGTATCACCAACAATTAATCTACCTTCCTCTTCTTCAATCAATGTTATAGCTATTTCTAATATTGCATTTTTTAAAGGATCAAAGCCACCTGTTTCAATATCAACTACAACAGGTAAATACTTTCTAAATCTATCCTTAAGAATCATTTTTGTCCTTTAAGAAAGCAGTTACATCATTTGGATTAAACTCATGCAATTTCACTAAATCATCCTTTATTATTGTTGATTGCATTTTATTTAACGCAGCTGTTTTATCAATTTTTCTATTTCGTATCCTTAAATTAATCTCATCACTGATGCTTATATTTTCTGGTGAATTATTAGCAAGTTTCTTCCTTTTTTCATGTGTTTGTAAAGATTCTTTAAGATCAAAAAAATACTGAGAATTTTCTCGTTGCTCCACTGTTTCTGATGCAGATTTTTCTATAATTTCAATACAATCTACAGGGCAGGGCTCAATACATAATTCACATCCAGTACAAATATCATCTATAACTGAATGCATTAAGTTCGTTGCTCCTACAATCGCATCAACAGGGCAGGCCTCAATACATTTTTTACAACCGATACAATCATCCTCAATTATTTTTACTTTTTGATTTTTAATTGATGGCCCATATGCAAGGTCTACCTCATTAAGATCTTTATCAAGAATAATATTTAATTTATTAAGAGTTTTCGACCCCCCAGGCACACATCTATCATGAGGCGCACCCTCTGCTATATCTTTTGCATATTGATAACAACCAGGCGTATCACATCTACCACACTGTATTTGAGGTAATGTTTCATGAATAGCGTCTATCAGTTCCAAGGTTAGTCTTTGAGTACACCAAGTTTTTTTTGAAGCTTGGAATTTGATGTTGTATATCCAAAAGGAACTCTTTCACCAGGGTTGATGCGTTTATATGCTTCTTGAACAGCTAAAGTAGTTTCATGGAACCCAGAAAGAATGAGATCAAGTTTACCAGGATAGTCATTAATATCACCTACTGCAAAAATACCAGATCTTGTTGTTTCAAAATTTTCAGTATTCACCTTTATTTTTTTTGAATTAAGCTCTATATCCCATTCCAAAATAGGACCAAGTTTTTTATTTAGACCAAATAAAAATAGCAACTCATCAGCATCAAAAGTCTCAATTTCTTTTGTATCAAAGTTTTTTAATGATACTGATGTAACAGAGCTGGTTCCAAAAATATCTTCAATTACATAAGGTGTCAAAAGGTTAACTTTACCCTTGCTCACCAACTCTCTCATTTGCTCCTCAGAATGCAAAGCGCCTCTAAATGCATCTCTTCTGTGAACAAGGTTAATACTCTTAGCTATTTTTGAAAGCTCTATAGTCCAGTCAAGAGCAGAATCACCACCCCCAAATATAAAGACATTCTTATCCTTGTAGGTACTCTTCGAACGGACCGCGTAAGTTACACCTTTATCTTTAAATTTATCAGGATCATCGATATTAGGTGGCCTTCTTGGTTCAAATGATCCAGCACCTGCTGCAATAAAAACATTTTTAGTAATAAATTCATTTCCCATATTTGTTCTAACTGACCAAAATTCTTGGTCGTCCTTTTTAACACCCAGCAACTCATCGACTCTTTGTTCTAAAAAAACCTCATAATCAAATGGTTTTATCTGCTCAATTAATGCATCAACGTGCTCTTGAGCTGTTTGAAAAGGAACACCAGGTATATCATAAATAGGTTTTTCAGGATAAAGCTCTGCACATTGGCCACCTACTTTATCTAAGTTGTCTATTAACACACACTTAAGACCAAGCAAACCAGCTTCAAATACAGTGAATAAGCCAACAGGGCCAGCACCTATAACGACAATGTCTATTTCTTTTTTCATGCTACTTAACTCTTTGTCCCTCTATAGCCCCTTCATCTGGAGATATTAAAAAAATTCCGCCTTTTTCATCTGAAGATGCAAGAACCATACCTTCTGATAAACCAAATTTCATTTGTCTTGGTTTTAGATTAAATACAAGTATCACAAGCCTTCCATCCAACTCATGTGGTTCATATGCACTTTTAATACCTGCAAATACCTGTTTTTTTCCAAGATCACCAACACTTAAATCTAATTTAATAAGCTTATCAGCCCCGTCAACATGAGAAGCTTTGATAACTTTAGCAATCCTAAGATCCACATCTATAAACTGATCGATATTAATTGTATTTAAATCTTCCATTTCCTCTTCCTTATTTAGTATTATTTTTTCCAATCTATTTAATATTGGTTTGTATTTAGTAATTTTATCAACTAACTCATTTCCGACATCATCAAAATTTGAAGATGGGTTACCTAGAAACTTAAAAGCTGATTTGGTTATATTTGGTATTATTGGTTTAAGATAAATACTCAAATAATAAAAGCCATTCAGGGCTACAGAAGCTATTCTAGTTGCATCTTTTATATCTTTCTTCCAGGGTGTATTTTCATTGATATACTTATTAATATCATCAGCCATTTCCATTATCAGCCTTACAGCCTTAGAGTATTGACGATTTTCATAAAGATTAATAACTAGATCTTTATTATTTACAATTCCTGTAAGCAAGGTTGAGTCAAGATTCGTATCCACTTGATCATTGTTTTTATTAATAAATGAAGAGCTTCTACTTGCAATATTAAGGTATTTACCAACTAGATC
>CAJQGY010000059.1 GCA_905478015.1 uncultured SAR86 cluster bacterium | reverse complement strand
GAAAATGAATACTGATAACTTTGTTAATGAAAAACTTGCTGAGCAATCTCCTGGAATATATTACCCAATGGGGATGACGGCTGAGGTTGTTGCAAAAAGATATGGTATTTCTCGAGAGGCACAAGATGAATTAGCATTTCAAAGCCAAATGAGAACTGCATCTGCACAAGAAGCAGGTATATATGATGATGAAATTATACCTATGGACACAAAAATGTTGCTTATGAATAAAGAAACAGGAGAATCAAAAGAAGTTGATGTTACTGTTGATAAAGACGAATGTAATAGACCAACCACAACTCTTGAGGGATTAGCTGGACTTAAGCCTGTTTTTGATCCTGAAAATGGAAGTGTTACAGCTGGTAATTCATCTCAGTTATCAGATGGAGCATCTGTTAATTTAATTATGTCTGAAGACAAAGCTCTAGAGCTTGGCCTCAAGCCAATTGCATATTTTAGAGGATTTACAACAATGGGATGTGAGCCAGATGAGATGGGAATTGGCCCTGTTTATTCAGTGCCTAAATTACTTAAAAACTATGGAATGTCCATGGGTGACATTGATCTGTGGGAGCTAAACGAAGCATTTGCTGTCCAGGTAGCATACTGCAGAGATAAGTTAGGTATTCCAATGGATAAGCTAAATGTTAATGGTGGATCAATTTCAATAGGCCATCCATTTGGTATGACTGGGTCAAGATGTGTGGGCCACCTTACAAGAGAGCTTGTTAGAAGGGATGCACAATTTGGAGTAGTTACAATGTGTGTTGGGGGTGGAATGGGAGCCTCAGGATTATTTGAAAGATACCCTAGCTGATCATTGGCATCTGAATTTGAGCTGATAGATCTATTCCAAGATATCGGCTCTGAGTTTTATTCTCAGAACGGCATAATCATCCCTCCAGGGGATGATTGTGCAGTTTTTCAATCTAAAAAACCTATTATAACTTCTGTTGACTCTTCCGTTGAAGGAGTTCATTTTCCTAAAAGCATTAAACCATCTGAAATAGCCTTTAGATCTATTGCAATTGCTTTAAGTGACATAGCAGCAATGGGATGCAAGCCAATTGGTTTTAGCATATCTATTTCAAGTCATATAAATAATATTGAATGGTATAAAGATTTTTCTGAAGGCGTTAAAGAAATTTCTAAAATGCATCAAATACCTCTTATAGGTGGTGACTTTACAAAGGGTCAGCTAAATATAAATATAATTGTTTATGGTGAACCCTTTGAAGATAAAATCTTAAAAAGAAGTGGTGCGAATGAGGGAGATATTATTTGTATATCAACTCCAGTAGGCAGAGCAAAAAAAGGTTTGCAAGATTTACAATCAGGAGTAAAAAATTCAAATTATACTAAGGCGTATTTAAGGCCTGAGTCTAAAATTAACCTTGGTAAAAAAATTTCTGAAATAGCTACATCCTGCATTGATACGTCTGATGGCTTACTTAGCGATTTGAAGCATATATTAGACAGCTCTAGCGTTGGGGCTGAAATATATTTAGATGAAATACCAATAACGCAAAACATAGATGATATTAATGCTGGAGATGATTATGATCTTTGTTTTACTATTCCAGAAAATCAATCAAATGATAGTTTTTATAAAATTGGAAAGATTACAAAAAATAAATCTATAAAATTTATTTCCGAAAAAGGTTATGATGTTGAAATTAATGGATACAAGCATTTTTAATGAGTAAATTTCCTAATTTAAAAAAACCATCTCATATTGTTGCAACTTTAGGAGGAGTTGGTAATGCTAAATATGCTCCAGGAACATGGGGTTCTTTAGTAGCTTTATTGTGTTTCATCTTCATTTCACACCAAAACTTAAACATCGAATTTTTAGTTGTAGGTATTACAATTTTTGCAGTTTATATCTCAGAAATAGTTTCAGTAGATCTTATTGAAAAAGACCATAAAGCAATTGTTATTGATGAGTTAGCAGGCATGTGGATCGCAGCCTATCCCGCAATTCACTATAGCTCACAAGACGAACGAATTGTATTTGTAGTTTTAGCTTTCATTTTATTTAGAATATTTGATATTACTAAACCATTTCCTATTTCATACATTGATAGAAATATCAAAGGTGGTCTTGGTATTGTGCTTGATGATGTTGTGGCTGGTCTAATCGCAGCACTTTTAGCTATAGGTTTAATGAATCTAATATTTGGGTAGCATTTATTCCAGCATCTTCAATCATTTCTTCTCTTGAGGCATGATCTATAAAAACATCTGGTATACCAAATAATCTAGACCTTATCTTTATATTTTTTTGAGAACAAAATTCCTGCACTGCACTTCCTGCACCTCCCATTATTGAACCGTCTTCTAGGGAGATAAACATATCAGCATCACATAAATATTTTAGTAGAATTTCTTCATCAAGAGGTTTAACAAACCTCATATCTATCAAAGTTAAATCTAGCTTATCGGCTACCACCTTTGCTTCAGATAATAAAGCTCCAAAATTTAGAAAAACAATATCACTCCTTCCTTTTTTTATAAGTCTTGCCTTGCCAATTTCTATTGTCGTTAATAAATTATCTCTTTTTTCATTTGGCCCAGATCCTCTTGGGTATCTTATAACTGCTGGCCCATTAAAGTTATAACCTGTAGAAAGCATCTTTTGTGTTTCCGCCTCATCAGCGGGAGCCATAATAATAATATTTGGTATACATCTTAAGAATGCTATATCATAATTTCCTGAATGAGTGGGGCCATCCTCTCCGACCAAACCAGATCTATCTAATGCAAAAGTAACATCTAGATTTTGAACTGCCACATCGTGAATAACCTGATCATAAGCTCTTTGGATAAAGGTTGAATATATTGCTACAACTGGTTTTTTATTTTTTCTTGCAAGTCCTGCTGCAAAAGTTACAGAATGTTGCTCTGCAATTGCAACATCAAAATACCTTTCAGGAAATTTTTTACTAAATTCAACCAGCCCAGAGCCTTCCCTCATTGCTGGAGTTATAGCAATAAGTTTCTCATCATTCGTAGCTTGATTAACAATCCATTCGCCAAAAACATCTTGATATTTTATGCTGCTAGATGAGCCATTATTTAAGCTATTAATTTTTCCAATAGCATGAAACTCAATTCTATCTGCTTCTGCAGCATCTAGGCCTGCACCTTTTTTTGTTATTATGTGTAAAAATTGAGGCCCTTCAAAGTCTTTTAAATTACCAATTACCTCCAACATTTCTTTGATGTTATGCCCATCAATAGGACCAATATAATTAAATCCAAGCTCTTCAAATATTGAACCTGGAGCAACCATGGCCTTCATCTGAGTCTCAGCCTTTCTAGCCAAATGGTATGCTTGGGGTAATGGCTTCAAGAAACTTGCCCCTCCTTTTTTTATGCCTTTGTAAACTTTGGATGCCCATATTCTTGAAAAGTAATTAGATAGCCCACCAATATTTTCAGATATAGACATGTCATTATCATTTAGTATTACCAACATATTTGGTTTGAGATGACCGGCGTGACTAAGAGCCTCAAAAGCCATTCCGGCGGTCATCGCCCCATCACCAATTACAGCAACAGTTCTTTCATTTTTTTCAGAGGCAATTGCCATACCGAGAGCAGCACTAATAGATGTACTAGAATGCCCTACACCAAAAGCATCATACTCACTTTCTGCTATATTAGGAAAAGGAGCTAAGCCATCCTTATGTCTAATAGATTGGATTTCTGCTTTTCTACCAGTAAGAATTTTATGAGGATAAGCTTGATGACCAACATCCCAGATCAAGTTGTCAGTTGGAGTATTAAAAATATAATGCAGAACTACGGTTAGCTCAACAACTCCAAGACCACCTCCAAGATGGCCTCCACTCTGACCAACTGAATACAAAAGATATTCTCTTAACTCATCAGCCAACAACTCTAATTCTTGAGAAGAAAATGATCTATAGTCACTAGGAGTATCAATATTACATAATAGTTTAGAATCAGGTTTCTCTAGAGGTATCTTATTAAAAATCTTCACTTTTAACTTTCTCTATTAATTATATATTTGGCAAGATTTTTTAGTTTATCATTTTGCTCACCATTATCATGAGAGACATTTTTTAATAAAACCAAAGCTTCTTCTGTAAGAGCCTCATATCTTTTTATAGCATTCTCTATGCCTACAATTTTTACATATGTTGATTTATCATTTTTTACGTCTGATAGTTTGTTTTTACCTAGCTTTTCACTACTACCCACTATGTCTAAAACATCATCTTTTATTTGAAAGGCCAAGCCTATTTTTCGACTAAATTTTATTAATTTTTCTTGATCTTCTAAGTCCAAATTTGAACCAATTTGTCCCATTAAAATTGAGCATTCAATAAGTCTCCCAGTTTTTAAATGATGTATCTCCTCAAGATCTGATTGAGTTACATATTTATTATTTTCATTTTCAATATCTAAATGCTGTCCATAAACCATACCATTTTTACCACATGCACTAGCTAATAATCTTATTGCTTCAACTTTCTGCCTATCCTTCAAAATTTCATCTTCTGAAATCACTTGAAATGCTAGAGCCTGAAGAGCATCTCCTGCCAAAACAGCATTTGCCTCTCCGAATACAACATGATTAGATGGACTGCCTCTTCTGATATCGTCGTCATCCATACATGGAAGATCATCATGAATTAACGAGTAGCTGTGCATCATTTCAATCGAACAAGCCATATTGATTAAGCTTGATTCATGAATGTTAGTATTTGATTCTCCAGATGCCATAATTAATCCAGCCCTTACCATTTTACTTGGAAGCAATGAGGTATATGACATAGATTTTTCTATTGTATTAGATTCCCCAATAATATTTTTTATTTTTGATTTAACTTTAGCCTGAACAGATGAAAGGAAGACTTCTAACATTTACTTTTCTAAACTTCTTCTTCAGTTGTTCCATCATCAAGTAATTTGCTTACTTTTAATTCAGCATCTTTAAGCTGTTTTTGACACTTTTTTACTAGCTCTATTCCTTGTTCGAATGATTTAACTGAATCTTCTAAGTCGATACTGTCATCTTCCAACTTCAATACTATTTTTTCAAGCTGGGAAAGAGCTGATTCAAAATTTATGTTTTCATTATCTTTGGTCATAGCTTATTGTAATTGATTAATTTGATGCTTTTAAATATTTTTTAAGATCATTCCTTATGCCATATGGTAATGCAAGAACAGCAGGTGTAAGTATTAGGGTTATAAAGGTGCTGAATCCCAATCCGAATACGATAGATATAGCTAAATTAGACCACCAGTCAACTATCCTGCTTCCAATTAAAATCTCCCTTCCTATCAAATCAATACTAACACCCATTGCTAAAGGTAATAAACCAAATATTGTAGTTAAGGAAGTTAAAAGAATAGGCCTTAATCTTTGTTTGCATGCACTCACTATAAGATTTGATTTTTTAAGATGAGGAGACTCCTCTTTCATCTTATTGAAGGTATCAATCAAAACAATATTATTATTCACAACAATCCCAGCTAGTGTGACTATAGATAAACCAGTCATTGTTGTGCTAAATGGACTATTTGTAATTAGCAGGCCTAACATTACTCCTACGATAGATATTGTCACCGAGGTCAAAACAATAAAGGATTGATAAAAGCTATTAAATTGAGTTAAAAGCATTATTAACATTATGAATACAGCAGCTATTCCAGCTCCTATCATAAAGTTATTAACTTCTTCAGTCTCTTCCGACATACCCTCGAAAACAACTTCAAGATTTTTATCAAATGGATTTGTATCTAACCACTCTTGAATTTCTGCAACTTTTTCAGCCACTCTTGATTCATCCTCAGTTCCAGCCCTTATTCTATGGTGATATCTTCCATTTTTTCTTCTAACTGTTTGTCTATTTTCTTTTGGTATAACAGAAATAAATGAGCTGACTGGAACTAAGCCTTGCCTGGTTGTAACATTCAAATCTTTTATGCCCGTCAATGTCCTGTCAGCTTCTGGAAATCTTGCCCTAATTTCAATTTCTTCCTTCGAATCATCTGGCCTATACTCACCAACTTTAAAGCCATTTGTAAGCATTTGAACTAATGCTCCAACATCCCCTATATTAACCCCAAGCTGAGCAGCCTTCTGTTTGTCCACCTCAACACTCCACTCAACAGATGGGTACGCTTTGGATGACGATATGTTGATTAGGTCTGGTATATTTTCAGTAATATATTTTTCAATTTTATTAGCTGCATCATTAACTATATCTTCTGTATTTCCATATACAGCAAGCTCAATTGGTGAGTCGAATGATGGCCCACCCAGCACAGGTTTAGTTTCAACAATAATTCCAGGAATATCTTTTGTTGAATTTGTTACAAGCTCCATGACTTCTAATCCAGATATTGATCTTTCATATGGAGGAGCAATTTCAATAAACCCACTGCCAATTTTGTCAGCTCCTCTATCCCACCAGTTAGAACCTGCTCGCAGATAAACACTGCTGAGCTCATCAATTTCTAAAAATCTCTGCTCAACACTTTCTATAATCTCTTTTGATTCTAAAGCTGAAAAATTACCCCTTGCTCTTATATTTACCTCTGCTTGAACTGGATCAACAATTGCAAAATAGACAGTACCTTTCCCAAAATTTGTATAAGTAAAAATTATGACAGCAAGAACAGTAAAGACCCATAAAATAGTCTCTAGTGGGTTCTTAACAAACCTATATGCAAATTTTCCATACCTCTCAGCCAATTTAAAGAAGAATGAAGACTTTTCATTATCTGATATGTGAAGAGCTGACTGTTTTTGACCGAATAAAGAGCCTAAAACAGGAATTACAATTAAGGAATAAAAAAGAGACGCAATTAACACCATAAAAACTGTTATTGGCAGCTGTTTCATAAACTCACCTGTAAATCCAGGCCATAACATAACAGGAATAAAAGCAGCCATTGTTGTTCCAGTTGATGCTAATATCGGATAAAACATACGCTTTGAGGCAGTTTTATAACCTTCATATCGTGACATGCCTCCTGCAATTTTTTTATCAGCATATTCTGTAATTACTATAGCTCCATCAATCAACATGCCCATTCCAAGCAATAATCCCATCATCACAAGAAAGCTTACCTCGCCGCCCATTGCGTATATTCCTAAGTATGTAAGAAGAAAGCAAAAAGGAATTGATAGCCCAACCAACATAGACACCCTGGGCCCCAAGCTCGCAATTATAAGAATCATAATCAATACAACTGCCGTAATAATATTTCCATTAAGTTCTTTCACCATCTCTCTAGAGTAGACAGAATCATCATCAGTTATAACAACATTTAGATTTGGCGGAAGATTCTCTTTAAATAAACTTATAATATTATTAATCTTTGTTGATACATCAATTGCGTTAGCTCCTTCTCTAAGAATAATTTCTAAAGTAACAGCATCTTCCCCATTCACTCTTGCATATGAGGAGAAATCTTTGAATGTTCTTCTTATATCAGCAACGTCACCAAGGGTTACAATCGCATCTTTTGTTACTTTTATTGGTATTGAGTAAACATCTTGTGCAGTTTCAATAACACTAGGTACCTCAATATTAAAACTTCCTTTTCCAGTATCTTGTGTTCCCCCAGGAATAATAAGATTGTTATTTGCAACTGAATAGTAAATATCTGAGAGAGTTACACCATAAGATTCAAGTTTAGATTTACTAAAGACTCCCTCTAATACCTCATCAGGAGCTCCTGCAATTTCAGCCTGAAGCACTTCTTCTATAGATTCAATTTTATCTTTTAAATCTCTTGCATAAAAAACCTTCTGTCGTATTGAGCTATTACCAACTATGCTAACGTTCATCAAAGGAAAGCTAGCTTCATTATATTCACTAACAATTGGATCCTCGGCTTCACGAGGAAGCTCAAATTTTGTTTCTTCAACTGCTTGTTTAACATCAATAAGAGCCTTATCCATATCATAGCCAACCTCAAATTCTGTGAATACTCTTGAGTAGCTCAACGAGCTTGTTGATGAAACATTCTTCAGACCAGGAACGCTCTTAAGTCTATTTTCTAATGGCTTAGCTATTAATCTTGATGTGTCAGCAGGTGATGCTCCATCAAGATATACAGAGATTGATAAGAAAGGTAGCTGAACATTTGGAGATGCTGATATGGGAATGTCTTGTCTTGCAAAAGTACCAGCTATTACAACTAGAAAAGCTATCGTCAATGTTGTCTTAGCTTTATTTAATGCAAAATCAACTATAGATGTCATGAACTACTTACTAAAACCTTTTGATTATTTTCAACAAAACCTTGGCCTTGAATAATAAGCTGGATTTTATCTGGCAAGCCAGTAACCCATATACCATCTTCTGAATCTTCTAATATATCAATAGTAATAAATTTTACCGTATCTTCATTTTCTATAACTTTTATGCCAAGCATCCCTTTATCATTGAGCATTAGAATAGATGGGGATATTTTATGAGCATAGATCTTTGAGGTTTTAATAATCATTTCTGAAGTAATTCCATCTCTGATAATCCCCTTTTTATTCTTAATCTCAGATTCAACTTTAAATGTTCTTGTTAGATTTGAAGCGCTTTTTGAAACAAAACTAAGGTTGCCTAAAATGGATTCACCTGTAATTAAATTCAAAATAACTTCCTGACCTTCTGAAACTTTATTTATGTCAGACTCAGGAACTTCTGCAACAAAAGTTATTGGATCCAATTGAATTATTGTTGCGCAGACTTGACCTCTTTCAAGAAAATTACCTGGCTTAACTATTGTTTCGAGATAGCCTGAAAACGGTGCTTTAACCTCAGTTCTATTTAACTCAACAATACCAAGACTACACAAGACAGAATCTTTAATTACATAATCACCTTGTCTCGAACCTATTTTTACAACCTCGCCTGATGTTTTAGCTTTAACATCAACTCTTGTTTCCGAAATAGTTGTAGACTTAAGTTTTATAAGAGGTTGGTATAGGGATGCAAAACTTTCTATAGTTTTAACTGCAAATAATTCTTTCTTTATAACTTTTCTTTCTACCTCATCTTCAAATTGGCCAGATAGAAGTGCTAGCAATGCGATAATGAAAATAGCCAAAGAAATTCTAATATTTTTATTCATAAATTATATATTGTGCTTCTTTCTTAATTTTTCAAGAAGTTCTTGATTGAGGGGTTTTAGCTTTTCATTTTTATCTTCTGAAATTGGGATTGAGAATTCAGACCCACTCAAAGCCTTGTCTTTAAATTTTAAATAAATCCGAGAGAAAGCATGAAACATTTCTTTTGAATCTTTATCATCCAAAACATTCCATCCTATTTTTTTGCCTGCATAGTAAACAATTGGATGAGACCAGTCATAATCTAGCCTTGGTGAAAATGACTTCCTTGCCTCTATATATGCTTCCTCCGCTGAAGGAAAGCCATCTAAATTAGAAATATCATGACAAGATTTTATTAGGTCGGTGAGAGTAGGAAGATATGGCTGATTATCTACAACAATTTCTGCTGCTTCAGCGATGGTAGGTGGACTAAATTTTTTTAAACTAGATGCCCATAGTTTTTTACCCTCGCTAAGCCTCTGGTCCGTTCCAAAAACTTTATAGAATTGATAATGGTAGGCTAGCTCTAGCTTTAAAAAAAGAGAATCTATAGCATCTATAAATTCGTTTTTATTCAAAATTGATCTCTTCTGCCCAGGATTTATCTTTTTTTCTTTCGTCAAAGCCTTGCTTGAAGGCTCCAGGTTCAGAATGGTTTTTACTTTTTTCATTTAGATTCTTATTGCTTACAAGGTGCCTTCGTTTAACATGATCAATAAATTTTGAATTCCAAGTGTTGAAAGCACTGCCGTTGTCAGTCCAGTATAGTATAAATTCAGATAAATAAGTCAAAGCGTCTTCTCGAGATATGCTAGATAGTGATAATATTTGGTATACATCATCACTGGGCATCCAGCCCTTACTTATAGGGTATGGCAGTCCTTTATTAGAGTTATTTTCTTTAGCCCATTCACGTCTGATATAGTCAATAAATGTGCTATTCCAGTTATTTCTTTGCTGACCTCTTTCCATCCAATAAATTTTAAATTCTGGAATTTTCTTATCAATAAAGCTTTCATCTATTGAGCCCATACTAAGAACATCCATAACCTCACTCGAGGGAGTCCAGTTATTACCCATATCCTGTTTCTCAAATGGTCTTGCTTTAGGTAGTTTGAGGTTTGATCGGCTATCTTCTCTTTGATATTTTTTTATTAATTTGAATCTCAATAATTCATCAAGACTTTTTTTAATATCTTCTCTTTTTATAAAGGAAAGCTCATCAGAAAGTCTTTGTATTAGAGCATCTTCAGATCCAATTTTTTTAAATGGTTCTTGATTGCATTTGTCTAAGATAATTGCGCTTTCTATATTGAGCGTTTCAGCAACTTCTTTAGAAAATGAAACCTTGTCATCTGACATCTTAATTACGTATCTCTTCTGCGCTGAACAGCTTCAGCAAGAATGGAAAAACAATTAGACGTGTCTTCAAGATTTATACATGCATCAGTAATGCTTTGGCCATATTTTAAATTAGAGGATATCTTTTGATTGCCTTCATTTATATGACTTTCTATCATTACACCTTTTAAATTCCTGTCTCCAAGAATGATTTGATTGCTAATGTCTTCTATTACATTGATTTGTTGCTTAAACTTTTTTTGGCTATTGCCATGACTAGCATCTACCATAATAGACTCGTTAACCTCAGCCTCTTTTAGAGCGACTAAGGTTTCCTTAATCGAATCCTTATTATAATTAGGCTGTTTGCCACCTCTTAAAATGATATGAGTATCATTATTTCCAGCAGTCTTTAACATTGCAATCTCT
>CAJQGY010000058.1 GCA_905478015.1 uncultured SAR86 cluster bacterium | reverse complement strand
GATGCTGGTGAAGCCAAAAAACTTGGATTAGTAAACGAAGTATTTGATTCTAGAGATGAGTTGAATGAAGAGGTTATTAAAATTGCAAAAACTATTGCAAATAAATCACCGCTTGTAACAAGGGTGATTAAAAAACAAATCAATTATGCAAGAGATCATTCAGTAAAAGAATCATTAGATTATCATGCTGCATGGAACTCCAGTCTTATAAGCAGAAAAGATATGGAAGAAGCAATGAAATCCTATGCTTCTAAGACAGAAGGTGCCTTTGATGATCTTGAGCCAAAAAAATCATTTTGGGAAAAAGACGAAGGTTTGGTTTAATCTCTTAAGAAAACAGGCTCGGTTGCTGAAGATTGTTTAGAGCAATAGTAGTATCCATCTGTATTAAATCTAGATAGCTTTTCAAAGTCTTTTATATTATTTTCAATAATCCATCTAGTCATTAAACCTCTAGCTTTTTTCGCATAGAAACTAATGATCTTATGCTTGCCATTCTTGAAGTCTTTAAATACTGGAGAGACTATATTCAAATGATTGGGTGTCTTGCCTAGTACTGAAAAATATTCTTTGGAAGCCAGATTAATAATAAGGTCTGATTTTTGCGCATCCAAATCTTTAATAATATTTTTTTGAATTGAACTCCCCCAAAACTCATATAGATTTTTTCCTTTATCTGTTTCAAGTTTTGTTCCCATTTCTAATCTATAAGGCTTTATAAGATCCATAGGTTTTAATATTCCATATAAGCCTGAAAGAATTCTTAAATGTTTTTGTGCAAATTTTAGCTGCTTGGCATTTAAAGTGTCTGCAGAGAGCCCTTGATATACATCACCTTTAAAAACTAAAACAGATGGTTTTACATCACCTGATATTACTTTAGATGCCTTCCATGACTGATAGCGATCAAAATTAAGAGAAGCCAGCTTGTCGCTTAAACCCATCAGACTAGAGATTTCTTTAGGTTCTTTTTGTTTCAAAATTTTAATAAGCTTTGCTGATTGGTTTAAAAACTGAGGTGCAGTATGATTAGATTTTGGATCAATAGAATAATCCAGCGTTTTTGCAGGGGACAGAAGTATTAACATAAGTCAATATTCTAACTAAATAATTAAAAGACATCTAATGAAAACAATAGAAAAATGTACAAATTTTATTGGTGAGAAAATCTCTTATTTGATACCTGTTATGACAATCATGATGGTGATAGTGATAATTAGTAGATATTTTTTTGGTATTGGCAGGACTGGGATGCAGGAATTGGTTATGTATTTCCATGCAATGGTTTTTTTAGGTTGTGCCGGTCTTGTATTTAACAAAGATGAGCATGTTCGGGTTGATATTTTTTATAGAGGCTCTTCTATAAAATATAAAAATTTAATTAATTTAATTTGCGGAGCAATTTTTTTATTACCTGTTGTAGTTTTTATTGCCTTTTATTCCTTTGATTTGATTGTTATGGCGTGGAGTATTAAAGAAATATCTACTGAAGCTGGTGGATTACCATTCGTTTATTTACAGAAATCATTAATTCTACTTTTCCCACTCACCCTTTTGATGGCTCTATGTAGCTATATTTTAAAAAAGCCATGGAAATAATTCCCTTAATCTTAATTATTTTAATATGTACCATGTTGCTGCTTGGGTACCCAGTGGCATTTACTTTGTCAGGTGTTTCCATATTGTTTGCTTTAGCTTGCATTCCTTTTGGAGTATTTGATGCTTCAATATTTAAAAGCATACCTATAAGAATTTTTGGAATAATGAATAATGTAACTTTGTTAGCTGTGCCTTTATTCATTTATATGGGAACTATTCTTGAAAGATCTGGGATTGCTGCCCAGATGCTTAAGAATATGGCATTGGCATTTAAGAATATAAGAGGTGGTCTAAGCATATCTATAATCTTTGTTGGGGCTCTTCTTGCTGCAAGCACGGGTATAGTTGGAGCTACAGTTGTAACTATGGGCCTAATGTCTCTTCCTATTATGATTCAACAGGGCTATAGAAAAGATTTTGCATCTGGATTGGTAGCATCAACTGGAACCCTTGGCCAAATAATACCTCCTTCCATTGCTCTAGTATTGCTGGGAGATGTTATGTCTAACGCATATCAGAGAGCTCAAAATGATATGGGTATTTTCTCTCAAAAAACGGTAACAGTCGGAGATCTTTTTATAGGAGCAATTATTCCGGGAATCATGATTTGCTTGGGCTACTTGTTTTATACAATTTATAAAAATTTTAAAAATAAGGATGTTGTTGCTGGCGATAATAACCTTTCGATTTCAAAGATAGAAATGATGAAAACATTAGGATTGCCTCTTAGCCTGATCTTTATTGTGCTAGGCTCAATAATTGCAGGGATAGCAACACCAACTGAAGCTTCTGCTTTAGGAGCATTTGGAGCGCTCATGATTGCTGCAATTAATGGAAAATTAAGTGTTAGCTTTATAAAAGAGACTAGTCAGAAGACCGCGATAGTTTCATCAATGATATTTGCAATACTCATAGGAGCATCAATTTTCTCTTTAATATTTAGAGGTGTTGGTGGAGACGAGTTTATAGATCTAATCTTTAGCTCTCTGCCAGGAGGACCTTATTTTGCATTGATATTTGTTCTTGCTTTAGTATTTTTGCTAGGGTTTATCTTGGACTTTATTGAGATCTGTTATGTCATTGTTCCGCTAGTTGCACCACCATTGTTGATAATGGGTTTTGATCCTGTTTGGCTGGCTATTTTGTTAGCGATTAATTTGCAGACCTCTTTCTTAACACCACCTTTTGGGTTTTCTCTTTTCTACTTAAGGGGGGTTGCTGATGAGAGCATTAAGACTTCTGAAATATATAAAGGTGTAATTCCATTTATATATATTCAGTTAATAGTCCTTGCCTTGGTTGTATTATTTCCCTGGGTTCTGCTTTAGGCATCTACAAGGGGATTTTTACCCCAATCATTTTCATCTTCTTTTGCGGGCAACATGCACCAGATTAAAACAACAAAAATTCCTATAACTGTTATATAAGAAAGCTGCCACCAACCAGAATAACCATAGTCTTGAAGGCGTCTAGAGGTCACTGCGATAGTGGGAATTGCAAGTAGTAAGTTCAGAATGGCAGAAAGAGGCCCAGTTGCGTTTGGATCTTCTATAGATATAAGTCCGGTTGCAAGTTCAATGGCTCCAACTATTAGTCCAAGTATGGCTGAGGCAAGCGCAAAATACCAAAACTCACTTCTACTAGCCCTTCCGCTAAAGTTTTTCCAATTAGTTAAAACTGAAACTACTGATTCTTTCATATTCATAGCCAATCCTTTAAAAAATATTTAATGATAAACATAACAGAAATTTAGTTACACGCCTTAAATAATATGTATTAAAAATAGATATAAGCTTACAAACCAGCATTATTTTTTTCTAAAGCTCTTTCTGCCCTATAGCTTGAACGAACCATTGGACCAGACATAAC
>CAJQGY010000057.1 GCA_905478015.1 uncultured SAR86 cluster bacterium | reverse complement strand
GTGATTCACAATGCCCATTAAAGCCAGTGTGACTTACCACTAAAGGACGACTTGATAGCTTTAATACATCTTTAACAACATTTTCTGAAGAATGCGATACGTCTATGATTATCTCTAAGTCTTGCATAAGCTCAACAGCATTTTTTCCAAAAGTCGTTAATCCATCTCCTGTCGTTCCGTGCAAGGATCCGCCAAGCTTATTATCAAAGAAATGATGAAGGCTCATCATTCTAAAACCATGATCATATAGCCTTTTAATGTTTTCTAGGTCTCCATCTAATGCATGAGAGCCCTCGGTTCCAATAAGGCCGCCTACTAATGTTGTATTTTTTTTTCTTTTTTCAAGAAAGCTACTTAAATCTAATCTAGACTTGATAAGCATCAAATCGTTGGGATTCTCTTCTGATAGTTTGTGAATTTTTTGTGATTGAAAAACGGCTCTTTCATATAAGCTTGTCCAAGTTTTTATCGGCCAACCTTGAACAATAGCAAGGGTTGTTATGTTATCTCTTGTATTGGTCTCGTTCTTATCATAGTTTTGGCCTGATGGTGACTTCGTAACAGTTGTGAACATTTGGAGTGCGACATTTCCTTTCTGTAGTTTTGGAATATCAACATGGCCATGATCATTGTCTATAGAGAGATCTCTATTCCATAATGCGCTGTCTGCATGCCAGTCTCCAATGAGTAGAGTCTCGTGAAGTTGATCGGCATCAACAGATATTTTAAATGGTTCATGCTCTGTGATTTGATTGAGAGATCTATCGGTTTGCTCTGGTAAGATTGCCCTAGCTAAGAACAGTATTATTATAGAAATGCCGAAAAACCAGAACCGTTTTTTCATTTGCGGTTTATTCCTCCTTGTAGTTCTTTGGGAGTATTTTTGTTTCCTTTAATGTTTTTATAAGCTTCTCGACCCTAACAAATGCAACTAGTCCAAATACAAAGCCAATAACTGCAAGTCCTTCCATATCGTTTTAATTATAATAAGTTAAGAGTCATCTTTATTAAGAAGGCTACTGAGAAAATCCAAACAAGAGACCGAATGGGTTGTTTATCAGGTCCATTTGAGCTTTCGGTTTTGTTGGCTAGGCCTATGCCAATAATATAAATTAAAACAAATATAAGCCTTGCTGCTAACCAACAAATGGCCAAGAAAGTATTAGCCTCGACCTCAAAAACTATAGATAAAATGGCTATAGCTAAAAATACTGGCAAAGATTCTGATAGATTTTTTAGAGCTTTTGAAGCCCTGTTTGCGAAGCCAGATTCTTTTTTAAAAAAGTTTGGTGTGAGAAGCTGAATTAAATATAGCAGTGTTGTAAGTGCGATTATATTAATCATTGGTTTTCCTTAATTTATTAAATATTGTAGTGCATCTATGAACCTACTTCCAAAATATTTTGGTTCATGCCCATGACCCTCATTAGCCTTAAATGCGTATTTGATTTGATTTGAATCAAAAATTTGATTAATTCTTGCCTGCGGCTCAGGATAGAAATAGTCTAAGCCCTCTGTTCCATGATCAAAATAAACTTTCTTATCTTTTAGTCTTGAAGCATTAATGGCTGAGTATTTTATGATTGCTTCTATAGTAGCTTCGTCGGCTATCATAGGTTTTCTATTCAAAAGACCATTAAAAGGTAGTAATAAATATTCTGAAGGTTTAATCCCTATCCAGTGGGTTGATATGCAGCCAACAAACCCAAACAACTCTGGATATTCCATTGCTGTGTTTAGGGCTGAAAGTGCTCCCATGCTTGCCCCCATAATCCCTAGGTTGCTACTATCCAAAGTAACATCAAGCTTTTGTTCAATAGCAGGAATCAAGGTATTTACAATAAATAAGGGGTGATTTGTCTCGTCTTTATCTACAAAGCTTTTATATAAAAATTTATGAGTACCGTCTTCGAAATAATCAATAGACTCCTTGGGAAAATATTCAACATATCTTCTTGTGTCATCGACAAAATTGCCATTAGCTCTTTTTGCGTTATCAATTGCAATTATGACTATGTCCATGCTGTTCCCAGAGTTTTTGTACTCAAGGAATTTCCCATCAATGTCCCATGCTCTATCATTCCATGAGTCTGATTCATCAAAAAGCTCTTCGCCATCATTCATAATTAGATATTTAGTTTTTTGGCTAATTGGTTGTTCAAAGGGTTTATATATTTGCACTCTTCTGTCATGGCCTTGGCCAGTTTTGAGGTATATTTCTTCAATACTTCCTGTTGATAAGCTCATGTTTGCATTCGCAGATATGGAAAAAATTAAGAATATATAATAAATTTTGTTTTTCACTTATTAAGCAGTTACAGGCCATCAATTGCTGATTCAAGCCAGGTCATTCTGGTGGAGTACCATGATTTCATATTATCAACTTCTTCTTGATATGTATCAAATACTACTGGATTGGGCCAAACAAAAACTCCCATTGTCTGCCATTTATCATCATTTTCTTCTTGAGCCCACTTAAGCTGTTCTGAGTAAGAATCTATTTTATTAATTATTAAGTCCTGATTATTATTGAAATAATCGAACCTTTCTTTAACTTTTGCAACAAAATATGGGTCTTGAAATAATCTTTCGTACCAAGGATTGTATTTAACCCACCAGCCTTCAGGATAACGGCTGTCTGCGTAATCTACATTCCCAAAAGACAAATCAAAGTCCCATAAAGGCCCCATTTTTATTTGTTCTCCAGGTATTACATTTAGAAAAATGCTAGAGAAAAACATTGAGTCAACATTTTTAGTGATCTCGCTAATTAAAAACCAGTCTACAAAGCTATCTATATCTATATATTGCCTATATCCATTAGATTCACTTGTAAAATTTGCTCCAAAAAGAGCTGACTCAAAATCTCCAATTAAATTAACTATGTAGCTGTATTCCTCTGAATTATATTCAAGGCTTGGCTCTTTTATATTTACTATAAATCTATCAGTAGCCGTGCTCTCGAAATATACATCATCAAAATCTAATCTTTCTAGTTGATCGAGCTCTAGTAAGTAACCTGTATCTCCAAGGGCAACCCTATTATCGCTCTCTTCAACTTTTTGAGTAATGTTATAAGTTCCGTTATATTCTCCGTTAATAAATACCTCTGCAAATCGTGCTTGAGGCGTCCAGTCAAGATTGCTGATATACCCCATTTCAAAAGCAATTTTATTTCTTAGCATCGTTTTATCTGCATATTCAGCCAAGAATAACCACTTCTTGTCATTTGGCATTCCTAAAAACTCACCTTTATCATCAAGCTTCATTTGGAATGGTTTTTTTGGGAATTGCCATGTTGAGTTACCTCTGCCTCTTATCTTCATTGGTGATTCTTCAAAATCATTAAATCCACGACCTCCATCTATCCAGGTATCCCCAAAAATATAGTCATCCTTTGACTCAATTGGTAAAAAACTATCTGTTTGAAGATAGATTATTGGCAGTCCTGTAAATTTTGTAACATCAATAATATAACTTTTAGTATCTCCATCAGAATTCTCTACTGTTATAGCTACTTCTTCAGTAAAGTCATTAATCGTGATTCCGCTCTCTTGTTCGTTAGTATCTATTTGAACAGAGCTTCCAATATACTCATAGCTTGCTATTAAATTTTTTACAGATATATTTGAAGAAATACGACCAGTAAAAGTATTATCGCCGCCCAGTTGAAGAAAAATATCCCCTTCTAAAGAGCTATTATTTTCTGCTAAAAAAGCAATGCTTGATACCTCAGGTGCAGGCGCCGGAACCGCTATAACGCTTACGGCAATTGATGCTGTGGCGTCTTGTGTTCCTTGGGCCCCTGAGCAGGTAAGAGTAAATGAATAAGTTTTAATTTCATCAGGAATAATGGCCTCACTGCCACTGGTAGCTTTTTCACCACTCCAATCTCCGCTAGCAGTACAGGACGATGAATTTGCTGTAGTCCATGAAAGTAAAATAGATTCGTTTACATAAATAGATTCCGCTGATGATGAAAAGCTATTTATTGATGGGTTAGGAGGAATGATTGGCGGTGGTGCTGAAGAAGATCCTCCTGAGCCTCCGCCACACGAAACTATAAATATAAAAGAGATAAAATATTTTTTTTTAAAATTCATGCTTATCAAAGTTTTTTTTATAGATTAGCAACTATTAAATTAATAACAATACAAAAATTTAAATTAAAAATCTTTTAAATAATCTTGCCGAGCTTAGAATGGCAAAAGGATTAACCCAACAAGAGCTATCTGAAAGTGCAGAGGTTTCAAGAAAAAGCATTAATGCAATTGAAAATGGGGTCTATGTTCCATCAACTGTATTAGCACTAAAAATTTCGAAAACACTTGGTTGCTCTGTAGAAGATATTTTTAAATTACCAAGCGCGTCATAGATAAAGATAATTTATTAAAATTTATACTCAACACCTGTTGAAATAAAAGTTGTATCTCTATTGTTGCTTTGCTTGGGTATCGCTTTGAGAGGCTATATATAATATATATTGAATTATTTCTTTTCGGGCTCTTCCATATTTACTGCTGCTAAGAGCAAAAGACCGGCAAATATTCCTAGGTTTTTAAAAAAGTTTTGGGTTTCGTGCTTAACGTCAACACCTTCATATACATTCCAAAAATCATGTAAATTTAAATTAATTAATATAGTCATCGCAGCAAATCCAAGAGCGCAAACAACAACCTGCTTGTTTAGTAAAAGTAAAATACTTCCTCCAACTTGGGCAATTCCAGCGATTGCTAAAAGAAAAGGAACCATAATCATGTTATGCGTTTCCATTAAGGTGATATGCATATCCCATGATGTGAATTTACCTATACCTGGTAATAGAAAATATACTGCTAAAAAAACTCGACCAATGTGCATTAATATAGATTTCATTGACGCTCTTATTTGAATTGTTTTATAAGTGGGTTGTACGTGATCCTATCGGGAATATCTTCTGCTCCTGGAACTTTTCTAGCAATTAAGAATGGCTTTAGTGCCTCAATCGCCTTTGGTTCATCGTAATGCCCAATTCCGGGATGGAGGTGGTGGATGAAATGAAGTTGCATAGAATGGTTTAAATATCTAGGCATCCAGTGAGTCCAGAATCTTGTATCTTTATATCTCCCGGTTTCAGTTTGATAGTGAGGATACCAGCCAAAGAAGACTGAAAGATAAATTACTCCGATTTTGCTCGGTAGCCACCAAAGTAGTAAAGCTTCTAAAGGGAAAATTACAACAAGAGTTAGAAGAATTGCTCTATACAGCAGTCCTATATTCAGTCCTTTGTTAAAAGATTTCATAAATGCTTTATCGTTTTTATATATCTCAGCTATTGATTGATATTTAGTTGTTCCTGCCTGAGTAGCGACAATAACATCCCATATGGATTTGGAAGATGAGGTGTCATAGTCTGGGTCTTTTTCAGGATTATTTGTGTATGCATGATGTTTCATATGCGTACACCTCATTAAATCATGAGGAAACATTAAAGTTATTAAAGTGTAATGGCTTACAAAAGAATCAACCCAGCGCCTCTTTGGATTTCCTCTTGAAAAATTACCATGCTGAGCTTCGTGCGAAGGCAAATAAGCAAAGCATGCACAAATAATTGCAATAAAAGAGCCTAAGGTTAGTGAAATATGTCCGTATATTACTAACGGCCATAAACACAGCCATATTGTTGCTTGCCCTACACCAATTAGCATCATCTCCCATTGAAAGCGTTTAGAAAAACTTCTTGCAATCTCTTTCTCTTTTTCAAAAGAAAATTCTTCTGGTATTTGCTCTAAGCCTTCCATAACCAAGAGCCCCTAATTTTTGCAATAAGCCCTAAAGCCAAACCGCTCAAATACCATATAAATGAGCTAAACATGACTTCGAATTGAATTGCTATTGCATTGAAAACACTTCCCCAAAAAATTAAGCCAAACCAAACCATGTTCCAATTGGAAATATGATTTGTAAGTGTTTCTTTTAATTTATCCACTATGTAATACTATTACAAAATACTGCAGGTTGTCACTTCATAAATTTTATTAAGGGATGTGCAAATATAAAGGGGTCTAAAAGATTCTATTTTTTTAGTTTTGTGCTTTCTCGCATATAACAAATGGATTTACGTATCCACGTCCTATAGATCTAGCTGTTGGAGTTAGGTACATTTTTGTTTCACTTAATTGCTTGATATTAAATTCTCCTAAAGTGCTCACAGCATCAAAGAAGAATAAAGTATTTCCCAGGAGGGAGTATTGGCCTGTACCTGTATAAGTTAAAGCTAGATCTTCATTAAAATATTCGTTATCAAAAATAATATCATCTCTATCTATTGTCCAAAATCCCGGAGAGCTAACGGTTTTTTCGTCAGGAGTTTGTGATTCTGTGAGGTTTAATGTGCCAGTATTTGAACTAAAATAACCAGCACCAAGTTGGCCATTTCCTCCACTCTCTACATCATGAGATGGATCTTGGTAGTCTTTGTAAGAGGTGCACTGCCAATCTCCAATTAAAGTAGTATCAAGTATTTCACCAACCACTCCATTCAAAGCATTAAATTTTGCATTAAATTCATCAGCGGCAACAAGATCGCCGGCTGTAAAATCTTCACCAATATCTACATCTGCATACGATATAGAGCTAAAAAGTAAAGCTATTGAAAGAAATTTGTTCATAAAAGACTCCCTGTCTTAAGTTAGTGAAAAAAACATAAATTAAAAGCCGCAGCTGTATCAAACTCGCAGTCGCTATCATTAATATATACCGTTAAATTGATCTCATCAGAGCCGCCATCATTGGAGGCTACAATTGTTGCTGAATAAACACTTTCTATTTCAAAGTCTGGAATTATATTAAATGTTACGAGCCCATCTTGGGTAATGCTCATATCTAAATTAGAAATAGAATAAATAATCTCATCACCATCTGCATCAGTTGCTTGGAAGTTTCCAATATCTGTAGATCCTTCATTTACTCTGACAATTCTATCTTTTTGAAACCCAAAAGAAGGCGCTTGATTTGCTATTTCATTGTCGCCACATGAGATGATAAATATCATCGTAAACATTGCTAATAGGTGTTTATGCATTTGATCATTCTCTCATAACTCTATGTGAAAGTCTTACTGCTTTTTATTAAGTATTCTTAATACATGCCAAAATGATGAATGGCATAGATTAGTGGGCCAATAACAATTAAATTTTTAAATTTATCTATAATTTCCTCTCTTTAATTCTCTATTCAAAACTACTCCATTGTGACTGACTTGAACAAAACAGAGAATTAGATTTCTTTCACTGAAATCCTTTATGGAAACTCTGATAAAACTTTATATATTTTTCTTCCATACTTATAAAAGTAGCATAATCGACGTCCTGATGAGACCCAAGAAACCAACAAAAGTTAGTGCCATACCACCAATTCTTAAAAA
>CAJQGY010000056.1 GCA_905478015.1 uncultured SAR86 cluster bacterium | reverse complement strand
CTTTAACTTTATTTGAAAGTTCTTTTTGCTCATCTCTTGATAGGTTTCCTGAGGGATATATAAATGCCTCATCTGCTCCATTTGCTAGACATATATCAATTTTTTCTTGCGATGAGGCTGCGGCTATAACTTTAGCCCCCATCGCTTTCCCCAACTGTATTGTCGCAAGACCAACTCCGCCCGATGCTCCAAGAACCAACAATGTCTCTCCTGGTTGAATATTTGCTCTTTGTTTTAAAGCATAAAGTGATGTCCCGTATGTTACAGATAAAGCTGCTGCAATTTCATAATCCATATCATCTGGAATAGCTCTTAACATAGACTGATGAGCTAAAAGTTTCTCTGCTACACCTCCTGTCATTGACGCTGCAAATACCTTATCTCCAACCTTAAAATCTGTAACCCCCTCACCTACTTCAGCAATAATACCAGCTGCCTCGCCTCCTGGTATAAATGGTAAAGGTGGTTGAAACTGATATAAGCCTTGAATCATAAGGACATCAGGAAAATTTATACTCGCGGCCTTTAGATCAATAATGACATGCTCAGCAGCAATCACTGGATCAGGTATTTCATTAACTTGTAATTTATCAGGACCGCCAAGCTCTATGCACTGAAGCGCTTTCATATATTCTCCTTAAAGTTTTTTATTATAAGATCTAATAAACTCATCAATATCCTCAATATTATCTTTAATGAGTTTATCAAAATTCATCAAAGATGCGTTAGCTTCTTCTTCAAAACTTAACAAATCAATATTAGACAGTGAATCAAAGTAAGAGCCGTGAAGCTTAGATGTTAATAGTCCATATTCTGAAAAAGAAATTTCTCCATGGTTAAGAGATTTCAAGATACCATTTCTATTAGTAATACAATTAAGCGCTTTCAAGTACTTCTCTTTTTCTGGCATGCATTTAGCAATTTTTTTCAACTCTATTGTTATATCTTTTTTAGCTTCTGAAATATTCATTTTTGCACCATTACTAAAAACTTCACAAGCCTTATCATTTCCAATATCAACAACATTTTTTTCAGTCTGTTTAATTTGAAGCATTTCATCACCATTGATTTTAGGACTATCAGATATTATGCAAAACAATAAAACTAGATCTACAAGCCTTATTTGATCTTTAGAAATACCAACAGGTTCATTTGGGGAAAGGTCTATGCCTCTAACCTCAACATATTCTATTCCATCAGAAACTAATACCTCATGAGGCCGCAAGCCATCTCTTCCCACTCTTTTTGGCCGAATAGAGTCATAATACTCATTTTCAATTTGAAGCCTGCCAGTTGAAATTTGCAACCATTCTTTATTATCTTTTAATCCAATATCTTCAAATTTTTTATAAGGAGTTAAAATAGCATCCCTTATTTTTGCCAGAAACTCACTTAAAGAGTCATATCTAATATCCATATTTTTTTGAGCAAAACTTTTGTAACCTAAGTCGCTCATCCTTAACGAAGTTGAGTAAGGCAAATAATAGTTTTCTTCACCAAATTTTTCTAGAGAATGACTTTTCCCGTTAAGAAAAGTTTTATCAACAACTGGCGAGGCACCAAAAACCGAAAGAATAAACCAATAGTATCTTTTAAAATTTCTTATTAAACCAAGATAGGCCTCATCAATATCTTTTTGCTCATTTGTATTTGATAGAAAAGATAATGATGTTTGGCTAAGAGAAAAATTAAAATGTATACCTGCAATACATTGCATTGACGAGCCATATCTTTCTTTTAATCCCCTCCTATAGACTTCCTTAATTTTTCCGTTTTTTGTATCCGAGTATTTAGCAAGCTTAATAGAATCTTCATTTTCTATTCTGGGAGGCATTGAGTAAGGCCATAAAGTTTCTCCTTCTAAATTACGGCTCACAAAAACATGTAGTTGAAGAAGATACTCATATAAATCATCTACAGAAGAAAAGGTTGGGGTAACTAGTTCAATTAATGATTCTGCAAAATCAGTGGTAATCGATGGGTTTGTTAATGGAGACCCTAAACTTTTCGGATGATCTGTTTTAGAAATACATCCAGAACTGTCTACTCTCAGTGATTCTTTCTCTATTCCTCTATGTATCTCAATTGAATTAAAAAATCCGGCTGCTTGGAGCTGATTAAGCTTTACATCAAAATCAGCTATAGCCATTAGAAATCTGGGCCAGCAGCTATAATATTTTCACTAAGATCAAATTTTTTAAAGTTCTCTTTAAATTTTTTAATAAGTTTTTTCATTTCAGCATCATATGCATCTTTGTCATCCCATGTATTTCTGGGATTTAAAATTGTTTTATCAACACCATCTAATTGCTGAGGAACGTCTAGATTTAAACCAGAGAGGTGAGTTGTTTCAACATTGGCAAGTTCGCCATTTTGTATAGCATTAACTATTCTTCTCGTTGTAGGTATACTAAATCTTGAACCAACTCCATGCGGACCACCTGTCCATCCGGTATTTACTAAGAAAACTTTAGACCCAAAGGATTCCATCCTTTTCATTAGCAAGTCAGCATAGACACCTGCCGGTCTAGGAAAAAATGGCGCCCCAAAGCAAGTTGAGAACGCAGACTCAATTGAGGAAGTTGACCCAATTTCTGTTGACCCAACTTTTGCAGTATAACCGCTCAAAAAATGATAAGCCGCAGCCTCTTTAGATAAGATGGACACCGGCGGCATAACACCAGTAAGGTCACAAGTTAAAAATATAACTGTTTCAGGCTCTCCAGATGCGTTTTCTGGAACAGCTCCATCAATATGAGATCTTGGATAACAAACCCTTCCATTCTCTGAAAGAGAAGTGTTGTAATAATCTGGAGTTAAATTGGTATCAAGATAAACATTTTCAATAATGCTGCCATGTTTTATTGCTTTGAAGATTACTGGCTCATTTTTTTCAGAAAGGTCTATTGTTTTAGCATAGCAACCACCTTCAAAATTAAACACACTTCCTGGACCCCATCCATGCTCATCATCTCCAATAAGTGAACACGTCGGATCTGCAGAAAGAGTAGTTTTGCCTGTGCCTGACAAGCCAAAGAATAAAGCTACTTTTCCGTCTTTATTAACATTTGCAGAACAGTGCATTGGCAAGACGTCTTTTTCAGGCAATAAAAAATTTTGTATTGAAAACATTGATTTTTTCATCTCACCTGCATATTTCATGCCTGCAAGTAAAACTTTTTTTTGTGAAAAATTAATGATTACACATCCATCAGAATATGTGCCATCAACTTTTGAATTACACTTAAAATTTGCTGCACTCAAAATTTGCCACTCGTTTTTCTTTTTTGAGTTGAATATTTCAGGAACTACAAATATTAACTTAGAAAATAATCCATGCCATGCAGTCTCAGTTCTAACCTTTATAGGAAGATAATGGTCATCATGTGAGCCAACATGAACATGGGAAATATATGTTTCTTTTGAATCTAAATAGTTTTCCACCTTACTCCATAGCAGATTAAATTTATCTTCATCAAAAGGCTTATTAATTGGGCCCCAATCAATATCATTTTGCGTAGATGCCTCTTTAACAATAAATCTATCATTTGGACTCCTTCCAGTTCTGGAGCCTGTTTGAGTTGTAAGAGCGCCATTAGAGGCAATAATTCCTTCTTTATTTTTAATAGCAGCGCTTATAAGCTCCTCATTCGAAAGCTCATGCATGTGATTTATTTTTGAGTCCATGTTCATTTTATTATAGGTATTAAGATGATTGATTTATATAGCATAAGATTAATATGTTAGAAATATAATTTTATGTAGTGAAGTAAAAAACAATCACACTATTATGTCAATAAAATATAAATAAGTTGATTTAAAGGTGTTTACAAGCTATTTTTCTTGTAGCTTTGCTACATAAATTCTATCTAGAGCTTAATATTTTGAATAGAGAAGAAGTTATATATACTAAAAAAAATACAAGAGCCCACTCAGATAAATTAAATACAAATCTCCACCCATCCTCTGCACATGTTGGACCGCCCTGGAAAGCATTCATAATTCCATTATAGAAACCAAAAAACTCTATTTGCGTTTCTAGAGGCATCCCACAATTTGGTGCCAATAACGCAATTTCCTCTGGTGATAAGTTCTGAAGATATATTTGCCTTAAATTTACTATTACACCAAGCAAGCCCAAAAGAGATGTTAAAGATCTCGTTAAAAATCTTATTCTTTTAAAGAAATATCCCAAGAAGGAGACAGCGGCTATAAACAAAAATAGATATCTAGTCATGATGCATAATGGACAAGCATTAAGATACATAAACTTATCCATCAAAATAGCCATACAAACAATCATTAATGCTCCAAATCCTGCACCTAATTCAAAATAGTTTTGATAAACTGTTCTGATAAGGTTTGTGATTTTATTTAACATAGTTTTTCTAAATGGTTTGAATCTATAGTATAAAAAAAACATTGACGATAATATATCCATTTAGGCATTAATATGAAAAATAGAATTTTTATTATTGACGGTTCGTCTTATCTCTATCGTGCTTATCATGCTATGCCTCCCCTAACATCTCCATCTGGTCAGCCAACAGGAGCAATTAAAGGCGTCACTAATATGTTGACTACTTTAAAAAAAGATAGCGAAGGCTCTCCAATCATTGTTGTTTTTGATGCCAAAGGAAAAACCTTCAGGTCAGACGTATATAGTGAATATAAAGCCAATAGGCCCCCAATGCCAGATGATCTAAGAGAGCAATTAGTTCCTCTAAAAGAGATCTGTATTGCAATAGGCTTTCCTTTAATAGAAATTGGTGGTGTTGAGGCAGATGATGTCATCGCAACCCTGGTAAGGCTTGCAAAAGAAAAGGGCTTTAAATCAGTAATATCATCACTCGACAAAGATCTAATGCAACTCGTTGAGGACCCTATCTCAACTATGATGAACACCATGACGCATCAAATTTTTGATGAACAAAAGGTCTTTGATAAATTTGGAGTTAGGCCAACTCAAATTAGAGACATGTTAGCTCTAGTCGGTGATACTTCAGATAATATACCGGGGGTTCCAAAAGTAGGCATTAAAACAGCAGCAAAATGGTTAAATGAATTTGGAGATATATCAAATATTATAGAAAACGCTGAAAACATCAAAGGCAAAGTGGGCGAAAACTTAAGATCTTCATTGGGCGACTTGGATAGAAACATAGAGCTTGTTTCTCTTAAAAATGATGTTGATATTAAAGTGTCTTTTAATAGCCTTCTTGAACAAAAAGGCGACAATGAAAGGTTGTTGAAGCTATTTGAAGAGCTTGGCTTTAAAGCACCTCAGGTAAATAGCCCAAGCACAAAAAGCAAAGCAATTAAATTAGAAGAGCATAAAACATCTACAAATTTAAACTATAAAACCATTTTAAATGAAAAAGATTTGACTGGCTGGGCAAAAAGCATTGATAAATGCAGCCATTTTGCAATTGATACAGAGACAGATTCTCTTGATACGATCACAGCAAATTTAGTTGGGATATCTTTATCAGTCGATGAAGGTTCTGGATGCTACATACCCATAGGTCATAAATATGATGATTGCCCAGAACAATTAAAATTGGATAAAGTTCAAGAAATTATAGGTAAATGCATAGAGAGAAATGCTGATAAAGCCGTAGGACAGAATTTAAAATTTGATATACCAATCCTATCAAGGCATGGAATTATTCTAGATAAGTTTTTAGCAGACACCATGCTGATGTCATATGTTTTGAATAGCACTGCAACAAGACATGGAATGGATAAGCTCGCTGAATTTTATCTTAACTATCAAACTACAAAGTATTCCGATGTTGCAGGAACAGCATCTAAAGAAATAAGTTTTTCAGCTGTTAATATTGATATTGCATCTAACTATGCAGCAGAGGACGCGGATATCACATTAAGACTATACAACAAGCTTAATAACCTCCTCAAAGACAAACCAACCCAGGAAGAGCTTTTAAAAAATATTGAATATCCATTAGTTCATGTACTTGCAAGCGTTGAGGCCAATGGGGCTAAGGTTGATAAAGATAAGCTTGCTGCACACTCAGAAGAGCTATCAAAAAAAATAGAAAAGTTATCAGCAGAAGCATTCAAAATAGCCGGAGGAGAATTTAATTTAGACTCTCCTAAACAGTTGTTAGAAGTTTTATATCAAAAATTAAAACTTCCAATATTAAAGAAAACACCAAAAGGCCAGCCATCAACAAACGAAGAGACATTAAGAAGACTATCCGAAGAGTATGAGCTCCCAAAAATAATTCTTGAATACAGAGGGTTAGCAAAATTAAAATCAACTTATACAGACAGCCTTATCAAGATAGAGAACCCAAAAACAAAAAGGATTCATACATCTTATCAACAAGCAGTTACCTCTACTGGAAGACTTTCATCTACTGAGCCTAATTTACAAAATATACCTATTAAGACCGCTGAAGGAAGAAGAATTAGAGAAGCATTTATCCCAGAGAAAGGCAATGTTCTTATTTCTGCAGACTATTCACAAATAGAGCTAAGGATTATGGCTCACTTATCAAAAGATAAAAACCTAACCCATGCTTTTAATAATAATTTAGATATCCACTCAGCAACAGCAGCGGAGGTCTTTAATACTGATCTTGAAGCAGTTACTTCTGAGCAAAGAAGAAGCGCAAAGGCAATAAATTTTGGCCTTATGTACGGCATGTCTGCATTTGGGCTAACGCGCCAGCTTGATATTCCAAGAGCAGAGGCACAGCAATACCTTGACACTTACTTTGAGAGATATACAGGCGTTAAAGATTATATAGAGAATACAAAAATAAAAGCTAAAGAAAATATGTATGTCGAAACTCTTATGGGAAGAAGGCTATATTTAAATGAAATTAACGCTGCAAATGGTTTGAGAAGACAGGCTGCAGAAAGGGCTGCCATTAATGCTCCGCTCCAAGGATCAGCAGCTGACATTATAAAAAAAGCAATGATTGATATTAATAGTTTTTTACTCAAAGAAATGCCAGAAGTAAAAATGATTATGCAGGTTCATGACGAGTTAATATTTGAGGCTCCAAAGCCAGAAGCAAAAGAGACCTTAAAAACTATGAAAGAAATGATGGAGAGTGCAACCCAGTTGGACATACCACTAATAGCAGATGCTCAAATAGGAGCAAATTGGAATGAAGCACATTAGCTTATTCAGCTTTTATAGAGCCTGACCAAACAAGAGGGGTGTATTTATGATCCTCTTCTTTAAGGACAATAATTCCATGCATATTTCTTAAGTCTGTTATTTTCATACTAAAATATTCTTCAGGCACTTGAAATGGCCACTTTTTTTTCATTTTAAAAGTTTTTAAGACAACTTTTCTTTTTACCGCAATGACATTCCAGTAAAGTTTTAAAAACCCCTTTACACCTAGCTCTTTAAAAAGATGTTTTGTTAGCTCTTTTATTTGAGGAAGCCTGCTATAGCTAAGGAGATAGGCCCATTTAAATTTTGATCCCCATAAGACCCATGTATCTAAGATAGCCTCTTGATCTATGCTGATATCAAGACCAAAAATAACATGAGTACAATCATGATCTCTAAGAAGCTTTCCAGAGCTGTCTGTATCAGTAAAAATTTCTTTATCTTGAGGGAATGAATCGTAGTAGCACTGGAGACCCTCAGCCAGAGTAAGATCGCAATCTTGTTCTTGATATGCAAGCATTAACAGAACTCCAATATAGCTTTAGATAATTTTTCAAATCCAATATTGTCTTTAGACGATACTGCTAAAGCCTCACAATCATGCATTTTTTTGTTTACGGCAGAGATTGCTTTGAATTTTTGGTTATTTGAAAATTTATCACTTTTTGTTAACACTGGAATGAATGCAACATCAGAAGAATTACATAAATCAATCATATCTCTATCACTATCTTTTAGAGGGTGTCTAATATCCATAAAAATAACAACAGCTTTCAAGGCATCTCTCTTTGCAAAATATTCTTCTAAAAGAGGCGCCCAATCCTTTCTTTTATGAAAACTTGATTTGGCAAAACCATATCCAGGTAGATCCACAAGCTTCAATGAATCATTGACTTTAAAGAAATTTATTTCAGTCGTCCTGCCTGGTGTTTTACTTATTCTTGCAAGTTTTGGGTTTTCTGTGAGTGCATTCAGCGCACTAGACTTTCCTGCATTAGACCGACCCGCAAGCAATATTTCAGATCCATGATCCTCAGGAAGGCTTTTAAACTTGGTAACCCCAAGCATAAAATCAGTATTTTTAAAAAGGTTTTTCATTTAAACGTTTATATCATATCAAGCATTGTTTATAATACACCCAATACACACCACAAGAATCACATAAGAAAAATGAAATTAATTTTAATGTTCTTAACTTTAACCAGTCTCTCAATAGTTGCTGCTGAAATAGAAATGCCAAATCTTGCTGAAAAGGGTAGTGCGAATGCAGGCAGTAATTTAGTTGCAACTTGTGCGGCATGTCATGGCGTCGATGGAAATAGTATTAACTCTGACTGGCCAAAACTAGCTGGCCAAAATCAAAAATATACATATGAGCAACTTAAGCTTTTTCAAAGTGGGGAAAGGCAGAACGCTCTAATGATGGCGGTAACTCCATATTTAAATACTCTTACAGATAAGAACTTACTTGATATTGCCGCTTTTTATGAATCAAACAAAACATCAGTTGGCCAGGCAAAGAATGAAGAGGATTTATTAAGTCTTGGTATGAGTCTATATAGAGGAGGAAATCTTGAAAAAGGTATACCCGCATGCTCAGCATGCCACTCAGTTTATGGAAATGGGCTCAGCCTTGCAGGCTTCCCAGCAATAGCAGGCCAACAAGTTGGGTATTTAACCTCTTCTTTAAAAGCATACAGATCAAATGAAAGGAATGCTGGCGAGTATGCTTCAGTAATGCAAGCTGTATCGCAAAATCTTTCTGACGAAGACATAGACGCATTAGCAAATTATATGCACGGACTTTATAAATGAAAAATTTTAAATTATTTAACATAACACTTTTACTTTTATCCATTTTTAGTTTTTCTGGCATTGCGAATGCAGAATATAAAATGGGAAGAGACTATACTCGAATAGACAATCCCTTGCCTGTAAAACAAGACGGTATTGTTGAGGTTATGGAAGTGTTTTGGTATGGCTGTGGCGCTTGCTATACCTTTGACGGGCCTGTAAATGGATGGAAAAAAACACTTGCCGATGATGTTAAGTTCTCAAAACTTCCAATTACATGGCAAGCAATTCATCAAAGACATGCCGCACTATATTATACAATTGAAGCACTAGATTTGCCCGAAAGTGCTCACGCAGCAGTATTTGTATCAATTCATAAAGAGAAAAACTTTTTAAATAGTGATAAAGCAATTATAAAATTTTTAAAAGGCTTTGGAGTAGCTCCCGAAACCTCAGAGGCATACCTAAAATCATTTGCTGTAAAACAAAAAGTAAGTAGGGGTGTAAAAATTGCAAAACAGCTAAGGCTGAGCTCAACTCCAATGTTAATCGTTGATGGCTCTTATATTATTTCTCCAAAAAGGTCATATGAGGAAATGTTCAAAGTAGCTGAATATGTTGTAGAGATGCAACGATCAAGATCGTAGAAAATTCTAAAAAAATATATATAATGCAGTCAAATTATGAAAAAAAATAAATATTACTTAGTCATTTTACCCCTTTGCGCCCTCTTTCTTTTTAATGGAAAAAAGTATGATGAATCTGTTATTGAAAGGATTCACCTCCAAGTAAATCTTTGTCTTGAAGGTCAACAGTGTGGACAAGTCGCTCAATCTTCATCTTCTAAATCTGCTAGATCTGTTGATCAAATTTATACATCTGGTTGCGCTGCATGTCATGATGCAGGTGTTGCTGGATCTCCTATAACAGGCAATATAAGCCAATGGGCCAATAGAATACCAAAAGGTATGGATATGTTGGTTAACAATGCATATAACGGCTACAACGCAATGCCGGCCAAGGGATTGTGTACAGATTGCTCAAAGGATGAGATAGCAGCTGTTGTTAAGTATATGCTAGATAAATCAAGCTAAGATTTTTCTAGATCACTCACTCTTTTCTCTAAATCATTTGCAAGCTTCAATAGCGCTTCATACTTAGTTTTTTTTACAAAGCCGTTACTTTCTATTATTTCTTCTATTTTTGGGGATAATGCATTGCTTAAATCATGAGTCAGATTGCTTGGGATTAGGTCAACAACTCCCCCCAGTTCTTTTTTTAAAATATTAATTATTGCTTTAGTTATATCTTTATCACTCATAGTTACTTTTAATTAATCTAGTAATTTTACTCCAGTCTTTGAATTGTAATGGCTCTTTAATATTTTCCTCTTTCCATTCTTTTCCCATGCCATTAAACCAAATTGCATTAATTCCTATATCGAGAGCTCCTCTTACATCATTAATAGGGTGATCTCCTATATGGACAATTTCATCATATCTGAGATTATTATATTTATTTCTTGCAGCTACAAAATGACCCTCATCAGGCTTATTTGACTTAACATCATATGAGCTTATGGAGAAATCAAAATATTTCCCAATATCAAAATTAAATATATCAGCATTTCCATTTGTTAAAACTCCTAATGAATAATCTGCTGAAAGCTCCTTAATAGATTCAAAAACATTATCGTAAAAAGTAACATCATGCCTTTTCTCTAGAAAAAATTTATAGCATTTATCAACGAGTTCTATGGAATCCTTTTCAGAATAGCCTGAATCAAGTATCTTGTTTTGGTAGATAGCTCTTCTCAATCCCTTTATATCCCATTCAAGCGAGGGATCTATTTCAATCAGCTCCCTTCTGAAGCTTAAAAAATCTGATAATGAACCCCATTCCTGTTTACCAATATAGTTTTCAAGAAATTTTCTTGTCGAGCGCTCGGCGTTGATTATTACTGGTTCAATATCCCAAAAAGTATCATCAAGATCAAAGGTTATTAATTTAATTTTCTTCATTTCTAGCCCTTGGGTGTGATTGGTCATATATTTTTACTAGATGCTGATAGTCTAGCTTTGTATAGATCTGCGTAGTTGATAATGAGCTATGGCCCAGCAGTTCTTGAATTGTTCTAAGATCGCCGCTTGATTCAAGCATATGTGTTGCAAAACTATGCCTAAGCATATGTGGATTAACCCTTGGCAGACCCTGTTTTGTTGATATTCTAGCAAGTCTCATTTGTATACTTCTAACCGTAAGTCGCGTACCCTTTAAGTTTATAAATAATGCTGGTATATCTGGATTAGAAAACTTCTCTCTTTCATTAATCCAATTCTCAACTGCCGCAATAGCAAATCTTCCAACTGGAACAATCCTTACCTTTGCGCCTTTGCCTAGTATTCTTAAAAACGACATCTCTTCTTCAAAATCAGTTAAGTCAATTCCAGCAACCTCTGAAACACGCAAGCCAGAAGAATACATTAATTCTATGAGGGCTAGATCTCTTACTTCCAAAACATTTTCTGGTTTAAAGTTTAACAAGAGCTCAACATCTTCAGGAGATAATACTTCAGGCAAGTAGCTCGCAGCTTTTGGAGCTGTAACTAATTCAAATGGAGAGGTAGCTACTAAACTATTTTTTTTTAGAAACTTAAAAAAACCTTTAGCCGCAGATAGATGTCTATGAATTGTGCGTGGATTATTTTTATGCTGATATAAATCTCCGACCCATCCAGAACATGTATTTTCATCAATATTTTTATATGATGATATTCCAATATTTTGTAAATAAGTACTTAATTTTTTTAAGTCACGAGAGTATGAACTGACAGTGTTAATTGAAAGGTTTCTGACGTCTTTAATATATTCTAAATAAAATGAAATATCTTTCTCAACAAAATATTCTGATTTAGGCATCAGGCTTAATTGTCACCAATCTTTTTTCAATAATATCTCTTATATATTGAATGAAGGTAGTATCTTCATCCCCAAGATATTTGCTTCTATCAAAACTTCCTAGAGCAAGGATGCCTATTCTTTTTCCAGAAACAAAAACTGCTAGCACCATTGACTGAACTTCTTGATTTTTAAATATGAAAGAAATTTTTTCTTTTGCATAGGGCCCACAATGAATCGCACCTTTGTGCATAGAGAGTTCTGTCTTATTTTCTAGATTTTCTATCTCATGATTTTCATAGAACGATATCTCACAAACATCAACATTAAATTTTTCTAAAAAAGCTTTTTTAACAGTTGTAGTTATATCTTCTTTTGATGTCGAGCCAAGAATACTAAGCGTAAGGTCTTTAGATTTATTGAAAAGATCTTCATTCAATGATGCCGTCTCCATGTAATTTGATAATAGATCCATAAGCTCTTTTTGTTCATCTCTAAGTCTATGTATCTGTCGCTCAAGTAAAGATGATGCGCTTCCTGCCGAAGAGTGATTAAACTTAAGCTCACTTATTAACGCTTCTCTATCTTTAAAAAAATCTATATTCTCAAGAAGAAAGATTTCCACATCTTTAGGATCAAGCTTTTTACTCATTCTTCTATTACCCCCCTATATACATTTATTGCAGGACCGATCATCTTCAGTTTGTCTTTGTATTGCAAGAATTGCAACTTGCCACCTGATGAAAATATTTTGGCCTTGCCTTTTTCATTTAACTCAATAGATGCCACTGAAGCCGATGCAGATCCACAAGAGAGAGTCTCTCCGGCACCATTTTCATACGTTCTAATTTGTATTTCTCCTTTAGTTTTTTTGTAAATAGATAGATTAATTTTTTTAGTTGATATTTCCGGCTGCAGTTTCTTGTATAGATCTTCAAGCTTATAGTTAGATACAGATCTTATTTTGATACAAAGATGCTTATTCCCACAATCTACTAGAGAATATTTTGCAGTATTGAGATTTTGCCTTATTTTTTTTTCAAGCTCTTGATCCTCAATGATATATGGAATACTTATTAGAGCCTCTATTTGTGATTTATTTTGGCAGCATTCTATGGTTCTTGATGAGGTCTGAAGATAAATTTTTTTATGTGGAGAAAGTTTTTCAGACCATATAAAAGATGCTGCACATCTTATCCCATTTAGACACATTTTTGCGCTTGTTCCATCACTATTAAAGAATTTAATAAAAAAATCAGCATCTTTATTGGTTGGGGCATCAATAATTATGAGTTGATCAAACCCAATCCCTTTATTTCTATCAGCCAGCCTAGATATTTTCTTTTTTGTAAAATTAAAGTCTCTCGCCAGCGAGTTTATAACAATAAAATCATTTCCATTCCCATGCATTTTATTAAATTCAATCATTTGGCACTTCTTCAAGATTAAGTAGATCTGAATAACTCTCTCTCTTTTTTATAATCTTAAACCCATCTCCATCTACCAAAACCTCTGCACACCTTGGCCTTGAGTTATAGTTTGAGGACATTACAAAGCCATATGCACCAGCTGTTTTAACTGCCAAGACATCACTCTCTTTGGCTGAAAGGGTGATATTTTTTCTAATAAAGTCAGACGATTCGCATATTGGACCCACTATATTCCAATTCTTTGCATTCGCACTTTGAGCATTATTAATATTCCACACATCGTGCTCAGCACCGTAAAGTGATGGTCTAAGAAGATCATTCATTGCAGCATCTACAATTAAAAAATCATCTTTAATATATTCAATTGAAGTAAGCAAAACACCAGCATTTGCAGAGATAGTCCTTCCTGGTTCTAAAACAATTTTTTCTTTTCTGTCACTCATAGCGCTCTCGAGAGCTTTTACTAAATCAGATGGATCTGGAGGAGTTTCACCGTTATACGGAACACCCAAGCCCCCACCCATATCTAAAAACTTAAGCTCTATACCAATTGCATTAATTCTTTCTGCAAGCTCAACAGTTTTTTTTGCTGCAGCCTTATAACTTTCTAAGTTAAGTATTTGTGACCCTATGTGACATGCAATGCCAACCATATTTATATGTTTTGATCTTTTTGCATAGTCTGCAATTTGCATAACCTCTTCAAGGGAAGAAATTCCAAATTTATCTCCTTTCCTTCCAGTCGTTATATAGTCATGTCCACCTGAGTCTACTTCGGGATTAAATCGAATGGAAATTGATGCGCTTACTTTAAGCATACTGGCAATCTTCTCAATTCTTAAAAGCTCTGAACCTGACTCTATATTAAATGAGAGAATTTTATTCCTAATACCATATTCAATTTCCTCTTCAGACTTGCCTACGCCAGAAAATATTATTTTATTTGGATCAGCTTTAATTTTTAGGACTCTGTGAAGTTCCCCTCCAGAAACAATATCAAAACCACAACCAATATTTTTTAAAACATTTAGAGCTGAAAGATTGCTCAATGATTTTACAGAAAAACAAACTAGGCCTTTGGTTGACGAAAATGATCGCAAATAAGCATTTGCATGCCTCTCTAAAGTCTTTTTTGAATAAATATATGCAGGCGTTCCTACATTTTTAGATATCTCTTTAAGATTAACTTCTTCACAAAAAAGTTCATTATTTTTATATTCAAAATAGTCCATTAACTTGACCTAATCTCGTGAGATTTATCTGTATTAATTAACGGACCTTTAACACCACATCCCGAAATAGCAAACAATAATAAGAAGATCGCACAAGAATTAAATAATAATTTATTAATATTTGTAAGTTTCATCTTTAAAAGGCCCTTCTTTTGGGACGTTGATATACTCTGCTTGATCCTGGGTGAGCTCTGTTACAACCCCGCCAAACCCCATGACCATAAGTGATGCAACTTCTTCATCTAATTTCTTTGGTAAAACTTCCACTTTAATCATAGAAGCTTTCACCTCATCATCATTGATATTAGCAAACCCTTGTTCATATAGATAAATTTGAGCAAGAACCTGGTTTGCAAAAGAACCATCCATTATTCTGCTTGGATGCCCCGTCGCATTGCCTAGGTTTACGAGCCTTCCCTCAGAAAGAAGTATTAAGAAATTCCTGCTACTCAAGTCAGGAGTAGCATCTGGCGAAGTGTCTCTAAAAATTCTGTGTACCTGAGGTTTAATTTCTTCCCAGTGCCACTGATCCCTCATATAAGCAGTGTCAATTTCATTATCAAAATGGCCTATGTTGCATACTACAGCTGTATTTTTTAAAGATGAAAGCATAGCTGAATCACACACATTTACATTGCCAGTTGTTGTAACAATTAGATCAGTATCTTTCATAAGGTCGATATTAATATCCTCAATATTTCTTGTTACCTTTCCATCTTTGTAACAAGAAACCACACTAAAACCATCCATACATGCTTGCATGGCACATATGGGGTCGGATTCTGCAACTCTCACTATCATCCCTTCTTGAGATAAGCTTGCAGCAGAGCCTTTGCCAACATCTCCATATCCAATAACAAGACCTTTCTTTCCAGAAAGAAGCATATCTGTTCCTCTCTTCAAGGCATCATTCAAGCTGTGTCTGCACCCGTACTTATTATCATTTTTAGCTTTTGTAACAGAATCATTAACATTAATTGCAGGAACTTTAAGAGAGTTTTTTTCTAACATCTCTTTCAACCTATGAACTCCTGTAGTTGTTTCTTCAGAGATTCCATGAATCCTCTCTAACATCTCAGGATATTTATTATGAACCATGGTGGTTAAATCACCGCCGTCATCAAGTATCATATTTGCATCCCAGGGAGAGCCATCTTTTAATATTGATTGCTCAATACACCAATCGAATTCCTCTTCCGTTTCTCCTTTCCATGCAAACACAGGTATTCCAGATGCAGCCATAGCAGCTGCAGCATGATCCTGAGTAGAAAATATATTACATGACGACCATCTGATTTCAGCCCCCAAATCAATCAAGGTCTCCATTAGAACAGCTGTCTGAATAGTCATATGTATGCATCCAATTATTCTTGCTCCCTGGAGAGGCTGCTCATTTCTATATTTGTCTCTTAAAGCCATAAGAGCTGGCATTTCATTTTCAGCTAAAGATATTTCCCTTCTTCCGAAATCAGAAAGTCCAATATCTGCTACTTTATAGTCATTGCTCATCTTAATTTTCTCCATTAAAAGCCTCTTTTTTGAGAGCCTCTTTTTTGTCTGTTTTTTCCCAACTAAAGTCACCATCAGATCTTCCAAAATGACCAAATGCAGCAGTTGGCAAGTAACTTATATTTTTCAAATTCAGCATCTCAATAATGCTTTTAGGTCTTAAATCAAAATGTTTATCTACTAACTCATATAATTTTTCTTTAGAAATTTTTTCAGAGTCAAAGGTATTGATATTGATTGATGTGGGCTCCGCAACCCCAATAGCATATGAAACCTGAATCTCGCAATAGTCTGCAAGCCCAGCAGCAACTATATTCTTTGCAACATAGCGCGCAGCATATGCAGCAGATCTATCTACTTTAGAAGGATCTTTGCCAGAAAATGCTCCTCCACCATGTCTTGCCATGCCTCCATAAGTATCAACAATTATTTTTCTTCCAGTCAGGCCACAATCACCTACAGGCCCTCCAATTACAAATTTTCCAGTTGGATTTATATAAATTTTAGTTGATTCTAACATCCACTCCCTAGGCACGATTGGAGATATAATTTTTTTCATTACCAAGTCTTTAATTTCTTCTTGAGAGATAGATTCAGAGTGCTGAGTGGATAAAACAATAGCTGAAAGGCCTTTAATAGTTTTGCCATCATTCTCATAAATCACACTTACCTGACTTTTAGCATCTGGTCTTAACCAAGATAATTCATTAGATCTCATTAATTCTGTTTGCTTTTTTACGAGCCTGTGAGCGAGATCTATCGGAAGAGGCATTAAGGAATCTGTTTCATTACAAGCATACCCAAACATTAACCCTTGATCTCCAGCTCCCTGTTCATGACTTTCACCCTCTCCTTCATTGACACCCTGTGCAATATCAGGAGATTGCTGAGATAACAGATTTTTAATCTCGCAGTTACTTCCATTAAAACCAAGAGAGTCATCGTTATAACCTATTTCTAATATGGTTTTTCGTACAATTTTCTCAATATCAGGTTTGGCAATTGATGTTATTTCCCCTGCAACAAATACAAGATTATTTTTTATCATTGTTTCACAAGCAACTCTACTTTCTGGGTCAGCTGAGAGATATGCATCTAAAATAGCATCCGAGATTTGATCGCAAACCTTATCTGGATGTCCTGCTGAGACCGACTCTGAGGTGAAAATATAGCTCATATTATTAATGTGTTATGTTATGAATCAGATTGCTATTATTACAGTATTTAATAAAGAAAAATAACAATAAATTTCGATTAATGAATTTTATAGAAATTTGATTTTTTTTTCTATCAATTTAGATTTTAAAATATTATGATTCTTTTTATTTAGGGGAAAAAATTGAATCCATCAGAATCAACAAATGCACTCAGATTTCTATCAATAGACGCTGTGCAAAGAGCTAATTCAGGTCATCCAGGAATGCCAATGGGCATGGCAGAAATTGCAGTAGCTTTATGGCAGAATCTTAACCACAATCCAGCCAATCCTAAGTGGTTTAATAGGGACAGGTTTGTGCTATCCAATGGACATGGCTCCATGCTTCTATATAGCCTCCTTCATCTAAGCGGCTATTCAATTAGCATTGATGATATAAAAGATTTTCGAAAATTAAAATCTAAGACCCCTGGTCATCCAGAGTATGATTTAGATAATGGCATTGAAACCACAACAGGACCCTTAGGCCAAGGAATTGCTAATGCAGTTGGAATGGCAATAGCCGAGAAGTCCCTCTCTGCTCAATTTAATAAAGATGATATTTCTCCAATTAATCATTTTACTTACGCATTTGTTGGTGATGGTTGTCTTATGGAAGGCGTTTCTCATGAAGCATGCTCATTTGCTGGGACACATCAACTTGGAAAGCTCATATGCTTTTATGACCAAAATGGCATATCAATCGATGGGGAGATTGATAATTGGTTTACCGATAATACAGTGGAGCGTTTTAATAGTTATGGATGGCAAACAATATCTGTAGACGGCCACAACATTGATGAAATAAGCAAAGCTATAATTTCTGCAAAAGCAGAGCCCTCAAAGCCCACAATGATCTTTTGTAAAACAACAATTGGTTTTGGTTCACCAAACAAATCTGGAACATCAGGTGTGCATGGGTCTCCTCTAGGCGATGAAGAAATAAAGAAAACAAGAGAAGCTCTTAATTGGAGCTATGAACCCTTTGAAATCCCAAGTCATGTTTATGATTTCTGGGATGCAAGAATTGCAGGAGCCGAGCACAATAGCAATTGGGACTCAATCATGAGCCAGTACGGAAGTAAATATCCTGAAAAGCATGCAGAGCTAAAAAGAAGGATAGATGGAAAGCTTCCAAATAACTTCGATTCAAAATATGAAGACTTTCTTAATGATGCTATGACTAATGATATTTCAATGGCAACTAGAAAAGCATCTCAAGAATGCTTAGATTTTTTTGTTAAGGAACTTCCTGAATTGGTAGGCGGTTCAGCAGACCTAACGCCATCCAATAATACTTTTTCTAAATCAAGCACTGTATTTTTTAATGACACCCCAGATGGAAACCATATTAACTATGGTGTTCGAGAGTTTGGTATGTCAGCAATCATGAATGGAATGGTTTTGCATGGCGGAATAAAGCCGTATGGAGCAACATTTTTAGTATTTACTGACTATGCAAGAAATGCATTAAGACTTTCAGCACTGATGGGCCTTCCTAATATCTTTGTTTATACACATGACTCTATAGCGCTTGGAGAAGATGGCCCAACCCACCAGCCAATAGAGCATTTAGTTACATTAAGAGCAACTCCGAACCTTTATAATTGGAGGCCTGCAGACCTAGTTGAAACAGCTGTAGCATGGAAACAAGCAGTAACATCCTCAGAATCACCAACATCTCTCATATTCAGCAGGCAGAACACCTCAGCTTTGACAAGAAATAGTAATCAATTGAATCTTATTCAAAAAGGTGGTTACTTGCTTCAAGAGCATGAAAATCCTGATTTGTGCATTATTGCTTCAGGAAGTGAAGTACAGCTTGCGTTAGATGCGGCGTCTCATTTAAGCGAAGATGGGGTAAATGCAAATGTGGTTTCAATGCCATCACTAGATTCATTTTTAGAACAATCAGCTGACTATAAGAAGTCTGTTCTTGGAAAAAATCTTCCAACTCTTGTTGTTGAAATGGCTCATCCAGATTCTTGGTATAAGCTTTTGAATAAATCGGATAAGGTTTTAGGAATTGAGACTTTTGGAGAATCTGCGCCTGCACTAGACTTGATGGAGCATTTTGGCTTTACTATTGATAATGTTGTTTTAATGGCAAAATCACTTTTAGATGAAGAGTCTAGCTGAATTAAATATCTCAAATAAAAATCTTGTTATTAGGGTCGATATGAATGTCCCTATAAGCAATGGAGCCATTACTGATTTAACAAGAATAGAGGCTTGCTTGCCCTCAATAAAGCATGCTTTAGATAATAATTGTAAGATACTTTTAGTTAGCCACTTAGGAAGGCCCACTGAGGGAAAAGCAGAAGAGGCTTTTTCATTAGCCCCAGTCTCAGAAGCCCTTTCCAATATTCTTAATGAGCCAGTTCAGCTAGTTGATAGCTATGCCAGTAACAAAATATTTAATTCAAATGAAAGAGTTCAGTTGTTAGAAAATGTTAGATTTTTTAATGGTGAAATGTCTAATGATGACTCGCTTGGAAAAGCGCTTGGAGGCCTTGGAGATATATATGTTTTTGATGCTTTTGGTACAGCTCATAGAAAACAGGCCTCAACTCATTCAGCCATCCTATCAAGCAAAGAGTCATGTAGCGGCATTCTGTTAAAGAGAGAGATAGATTCATTAAATAGAGCGATGTTAAATGCTCCATCCCCATATTTAGCAATTATTGGTGGCGCAAAGGTGTCTTCAAAACTAGGGCTTATAAAAAACTTAAACATGAAAGCTGACAATATTATTGTTGGAGGCGGAATTGCAAATACTTTCTTAAAAGCATCTGGGTATGAGATTGGGACCTCACTAGTCGAAGACTCCATGCTTGATGTCGCAGCAAAAATGCTTAAAGTAGGTAAAATTTTACTTCCATCAACTGTGGTTACATCAACCTCATTTCAAGGTTCTAATGTCAAGATTAAACAAATAGACGATGTAACAAGTGAGGAGATGATCCTTGACCAGATGCTAACTCCAAATATGAAAGATTCTATTAAAAGATCAAAATTAATACTTTGGAATGGTCCTCTTGGGGTGTTTGAAAATTCTTTATTTTCATCAGGAACAGAAAGCTTGGCAAAAAATATTAAAGAATCGAATGGCTATTCAATCGCTGGAGGCGGGGAGACCCTTAGCGCGATCAATACCTTCATAAATAAAGATGATGTATCATATTGTTCTACTGGCGGGGGTGCATTTTTAGAATTTATGGAAGGCAAAGAACTCCCTTCTATTGAAGCCTTGGGTAGAGAAAAACTGGATAAGGAGAAAAAATGACTTTAGATAACATAGAAAAAATAGCCTCATATATAGTTTCTGAGGGCAAAGGGATTTTAGCTGCAGATGAGAGCAATCCCACTTGCGGCAAGCGTTTTGATACTATTGGCGTAGAAAATATAGAAAGCAACAGAAGAGATTATAGAGAGATGCTTTTTAGATCCTCAGGCCTTAAAGGCAACATTGGAGGCGTCATCCTTTTTGATGAAACCTTAAGACAAAATGCAAAAGATGGCACCCCGTTAATAGATATCATGAATGCGGAAGGCGCCTTGCCGGGTATAAAGGTTGATAAGGGCTTGGTCCCAATCCAAGATGGTTCAGAGGAAGTTATCACAAAAGGTCTGGATGGTCTCGATGAGAGACTTAAAGAGTACACTGCCATTGGAGCAAAATTTACAAAGTGGCGTGCAGTTATAAAAATTGGAGATGGCATGCCAACAGACAAATGTATAGATGGCAATGCAGATGCCTTGGCGGAATATGCCAAGCTAGCTCAAAATAACGGACTGGTACCTATAGTTGAGCCTGAAATTTTGATGGACGGCCATCACACAATAGAGCAATCTTTTGATGCGTCATCAAGAGCTCTTGCAAGTTTATTTAATTCATTAAAGAATAAAGATGTAAATTTGAAAGGAGTATTGCTCAAGCCAAGCATGGTCACTCCAGGATCTGATGCAACAACCAAAGCAAGTGTTGATGATGTTGCAAACATGACTCTTAAGTCTCTTAAAGAGAATGTTCCTGCAGAAGTTCCAGGCATAACTTTCCTTTCTGGAGGCCAAACAGAAGTTGAAGCTACAGAACATCTCGATGCAATGAATAAGATAGGCGGCTTTGAATGGAAATTAAGCTTTTCATATGGAAGAGCGCTTCAGGCCGGAGCACTTAAAGCCTGGTCAGGAGATGCTGAAAATGTCTTTATTGCACAAGATATTTTATCTCATAGAGCAAAAATGAATAATTTAGCAGCTCAGGGCAAATGGGATAAAGGCCTTGAAGAAGACTTTTAAAAGATTTTAAATCAATTATTGGAGAATTTAATGGAAATTAAGCACATATCAATTTTTTGTGGAGCGCATGAGGGCAACAATCCTATATATGCCAAAGAAGCCAAATCAGTTTCTGAGTTAATAGCAAAAAAAGGAGTAAATGTTGTATTTGGTGGAGGAAATGTTGGGTTAATGAAGGTTATCTCAGATACAGCTATTGATAACGGCGTAGAGGCATTAGGAATTTCTCTGCGCTCTCTATACGAGCTTGAGCTTGTAAACCCAAGGATAGACGAGGTTGTTGTAGCTGAAACTCTCCTAGATAGAAAGGATGTATTCATGGACAGATCTGATGCATTTGTAGTACTTCCTGGAGGTGTTGGTTCCTTGGATGAGCTGGCTGAGGTTATGGCTAGCAATCAGTTAGGAATAATTAATAAGCCCATCGGGATACTAAATACTGCTGGCTATTACGATCACTTAATAGCTTGGATGGTAAAAGCGGTTGAAGAAGGATTTATAACAAAAGCTAATTTTGATGATTTAATAATTGCAGATACTCCAGAAGAGCTGGTCGAAGCAATACTTTCAAATAAGAGGCCTGCAGACACTGATTGGACAAATAGGCTAGGCCTTTAAACTATCTTTCTTTACTTATAAGAAGACCTATTTCAAATAATAACCACATTGGGATAGCTAAAAAAAGCTGTGAAAATATATCTGGAGGCGTTAAAAGCATCCCTATAACAAAAAACAATAGAATAAGATAAGGCCTTGAAGTCGCTAGAGTAGATTTTTTAACAACACCAGAACTTACAAGAAGAAAAGTTGCTATTGGCATTTCAAAAGCAATACCGAATGCAAATACAAGCTTCATTACGAAGCCTATGTATTGTGTAATATCTGTCATTACTATTACTGACTCAGGCGCAATGCCAATAAAGAACTTAAATATAATTGGACACACAACAAAATATGCAAATGCTACCCCCATGGTAAATAAAATTACTGTAGAAAATATTAATGGGCCAACAAAAGATTTCTCATTCTCAAACAAACCAGGAGCAATAAATGACCATAACTCATAGAAGAAGTAGGGCATAGATATTAAAAATGCAGAAAATATAAGTAACTTAAAGGGCGCCATAAACGGTGAAGTTACTTGAGTGGCGATCATCGAGCTATTCTCTGGGAATGATGCAAGCAAAGGGGATGCAAAAAAACTGAATAGATCAGAAGCAAATGGAGCGCCTATTACAATAGTAACAAATATAAAAAGAATAACTCTTAACAGCCTACTTCTAAGCTCAAGAAGATGTGAGATTAAGGAGTCTTTACTCATCTTTTTTAAGCTTGGCAGATAAATCTAACTCTTCCATCCTCATCTCATTAAAAACATCTTTTTTTATTTCATCAGTTCCAATCTCTAATTCAAGATCATTTTTAAACTTAAATATTGCATGCTGAATTTTTTTGTAAATTTTGATAATAAACTTTACTGCATTAGGCAACCTTGTTGGCCCAATTATAAATAGCCCAACAACAAGTATCAGCAAAACCTCTAGAAACCCAACTTGAAACAATTTTTATTCTTCTTCTTTTTTAGAATCTTCTTTAACACCCTCTTTAAAGCCTTTAACAGCTCCGCCAAGATCAGATCCAATATTTTTTAATTTTTTAGTACCAAAAATTAGACCAACTATGAGAAGAATAATTATCAGCTCTTGCCATCCAAATCCCATATATATCTCCTAAATTATTTTGAATACATTGCCAATGCAATGATAAATATTATAACAATTACACAGGCCCTTATCATGAATTTTTCTTTTTGAATTTGAATCTCCATCTTCCTGATTTTAATTTCATTAGCGCTCTTATGTTTTGCTAAACCTCTCAACTCGTCAAGAGTTTCATAAACAATAGAAGGAAGCTCAGATGCCTTATGTAAAATATCTTCTTTATTATTTAATATAAAGTCTTTCAACTTCAGAGGGTTAAGTTGATCCTTTAACCAATTATCTAGATATGGTTCAGCAATGCCCCAGAAATCTAATTTAGGATAAATCTGTCTGCCCATACCCTCAATATGTATTAGCGTCTTCTGCAACAGAACTAGAGATGGTTGAAGTGAAAGTCCGAATGAGCGAGTGCTTTGAAAAAGATATAAAAGCAATTTACCAAACTCAATCTCAGATAGCGGCTTCTCAAATATTGGTTCACAACATGCCCTTAGAGTATTTTCTAGATCTATTTGGTTGGATGATGCATCCACCCATCCAGATGAAATAAATAGCTGAGACAGAGATTTATAATTTTGCTTCAAAACCGCCTGTAACATTCTTGCGAGAATATATCTTTCTTCATTAGAAAGCGATCCAGAGATAGCACAGTCTATTGCTATGTATCCAGGATTATCTGGATTATTTCTAGCCACAAAAATATTTCCAGGATGCATGTCAGCATGGAAGAAATTATCTCTAAATACTTGATTCAAAAAAATCATTACGCCATTTTCAGCTAGTAATTTTTTATTAATTCCATGGTCTTCAATTTGCTTTATATCTGTACATGGAATTCCATCTATCTTTTCGACTACCATTATCTTAGATGTTGTTAATTCCCAATATATCTCTGGGATGTAAAGCTCATCTGAGCCAAGGAAATTTTTTCTTGTAAGACTAGTATTTGAGGCTTCTAATCGAAGGTCAAGCTCCCTAAGAATCGTTGTTTCATAGTTTTTAACAACCTCTAAAGGCTTTAGTCTGTTACTTTCTTTATAAGTAAAATCAATAATTCTTGCAACAGCTTTCAGGACCTTAAGATTTCGTCTAACATCTCTTTCAATATTTGGCCTTAGAACTTTTATTACAACTGATTTTCCATCTTTTAATGTGGCTTCATGGACCTGAGCTAAAGATGCAGCAGCCAATGGCTGCTCATTAAAATTATCAAAAACATTTTCTATTGAATTGCCCAATTCATCCTCTACTATTTTTCTAAGCTTCGAGGTCTCAAAAGGCCTGCATTGATCAGTTAGCACCTGAAGATCTTTGGCAGTTTTCTCATCAAGAATATCAGTTCTAGTAGACAGTAACTGACCAAATTTTATAAATATAGGGCCAAGTGATTGGAGATAATTTACAGCTTTTATTCCATTGGGTGCAAAGAAGATGTTGTTTCTAACTCCCAAAATACCCATTCTCGTAAGCTCATATAGGACAACAAAGAAATTAATCATTAATGAGCCCTTGCTTCTAATCTATCAATTCTTATATGAAGATCTCGAAGTTGTTTATGAAGGCTCCCTGCTTTAGATTCTATATTACCTTCTCTTAAAAATATCTTATTGAAGAGCTGAGAAGAAATAAAAGCCGCATTATTTCCAAAATGTTTTTCAACTAAATAAATAATATCTACATTTGATTTTTCAATTAAATTAAAAAAAACCATAGCAAGCTCCACATCGCCTTGGATAATTTGTTTTGCTATCTTTTTTTTAACAACAATATTGATAAGGTCATCAAGCCCAGCATTAATTTCAAAATTTAGATCCTTATAACCTGCAAATCCTATTTTTTTTGTATTTCTATCTAAGTCAACATAGATAGGGAAATACCCCTTTACTTCAATCTTAAAAGATAGAGGGTATAGCTCATAAAACGAACGTCTAGTATTAGGTGAAGCTTCCTCCAGATCTTTAATAAGCTCTGAAATAATGTTTTTTATTTTAGTTTTTATTGGCGACATGAATTGCAACAATACCATTAAATAAATTATAAAACCTACAACTGTTAAAACCGGAGCTAATAACCATCTCTTTTAAAGACTCCTGGTCAGGATGCATTCTTATTGACTCTGCTAAATATTGGTAACTATCGCTATCATTTGCCAATATAGAACCAAGTTTTGGAAGGACATTAAATGAATACCAGTCATATATTTTTGAAAAAGTTTTATTCTTAGGTTTTGAGAATTCTAAAATTAAAAGCCTGCCATCATCTTTTAGACAACGATTCATCTCAGCAATACCAGCCTCTTTATTTGTAAAATTTCGTAAGCCAAATCCAATTGTAATCACATCAAATGTTTTATCGCTAAATGGTAAAGCCTCACCATTCAACTGACAAAAATGGCAGTTCTTGTCAAAACTTTCGTTGATTGAACGGTCTCTTCCTTCTCCTAACATTTCCATATTTATATCAGTCATGAAAACTTCTGTTGATGGATATTCTCTTGAAATAAGTTTTGCAATATCTCCAGTCCCACTTGCTATATCTAGCACCTTGTCATTGTTTTCAATACCAGAAAGCTCAATAAGAATTTTTTTCCAGATTCTATGCATTCCCATAGACATTGCATCATTCATTACATCATAGTTTTCTGCTACAGAAGAAAAAACGCCTTTAACATGGCTCTGTTTCTCATTAACATCAACCTCTTTAAAGCCAAAATGTGTTCTATTCTTCATTAAGCTCCTCATCTCTAAATTTAATAAAGTTATTGTATCGTGTTGTATTAATTTTATGTATTTTTAGATTTTCAACTACTGCGCAGCCCTTATCCTTTAAGTGCTTACAATTTCTAAATTTACAATATTTAGACAGCTCAAAAATTTCATCAAAGCCTTTAATAATATTGTCTTTTTCCCAGCCACTTATTGGCAGGTCCCTTACCCCTGGTGAATCAATAATATGAGTATTCATATTTATTTCATACATAGTAGAGACCGAGGTTGTATGAACCCCTTGGTTATTTGAAAGAGCTGATGTTTTAATGTTTTTATTAATTAGAGCTGATGTTAATGTTGACTTGCCTGCACCAGAGTTGCCAACAAATATAATTTTCTTATTATCAAGATATTCTATTAATTTTTTTAGGTTAGTTCTTTCTTTTGCTGAGATACTTATAATTTTTATTCCTAGATCAGAATATACTTTAATTTTTTCTTTAAACTCATCAGATGAATTTAAGTCTACTTTATTCTCAATTATAAATGGCAAGATTCCTGATAAGTTAGCAGTGAGAAGCCATTTATCAACAAACTCATATGATGTTTTCGGCTCCTCTGTGACTAATATGCCAATATGGGAAACATTAGCAGCAATAGCTTTATTTTTTTGTTTTGCTCTTCTTGATAAAAGTGAAACTCTTTTCTTTCTGGAAACAATTTTTGCTTTTTTTTCTTTACTATCAGATATCCTTTCAATGCTAACTATATCCCCCACAACAACATCTTTTATTGCAATACAGGGAATTAATTCTTTTCCAACTTTTACAAGACAGGTGTTAGAGTAGAATTCTATTACAATTCCAGTTTGAACTTTTTCCATATAAAGCACAAAATACACCAAAGGAGAGAATATAAAAAGGTATGAAAACATTACAATCAAGAGATAATTTAATTTGGATTGACCTAGAGATGACAGGCCTTGATCCGAATAAAGAAAAAATTATAGAAATAGCTACTTTGATTACAGATTCCCAGCTAAACATTATAGCCGAGGGACCAAATCTCATCATCAATCAACCGAACTCTTTATTGGATGAAATGGATGACTGGAATCAAAACCAACATGGCTCATCTGGTTTAATTGAAGAAGTAAAGAAAAGTAATATCACCATGCAAATGGCTGAAATTGAAACATTAGAATTTATCTCAAAATATGTTGGCCACAAGCAATCTCCAATGTGTGGAAATACAGTTTCACATGACAGAAGATTTCTTATCAAATACATGCCAAGGCTAGAAGAATACTTTAACTATAGACATATAGATGTCTCCTCCTTTAAAGAAGCAGCAGTTAGATGGATGAATGGAGCTCAGGTTTATGAGAAGAACGGCTCTCATAGAGCCATGGGTGATATAAAAGAATCTGTAGGGGAGCTTTTATTTTATAAAGATTTATTTTTACCTGATCAGTAAAACTATTTATTCGCAGGTTGAATATTTAAAGGGAAGGGACTTACCCTATCTTTATTTTCTTTTATTTTTGCCTCGCCGGTTTCTCTAACCTCATCTATTCTCAAGATAGCATTCATAGGAATATAACTCCTTTCAACTTTAGCAAATTCTTTTTTTAGTTTCTCTGAAGAAGGATCAACCACTAGCTGTTTATCCTTATTAAATATATACTCCTCAACCTCGATGAAGCCGTACATATCACTTTGATAAATTTGTTTAGCAAAAACTTCGTAAATTTCACCAAGTTGAATAAAAATTATCTTGTAAACACTTTTCATATTCATAATACTTAATTATATGGGAACAAAACTTTATATTAAAACCTTCGGATGTCAAATGAATGAATATGACTCTGAGAAGACTATTGACATATTGAAAGATAAAAAAAATGTCACGGTTACCGATAGCCCAGAAGAAGCAGATATCGTTTTGCTTAATACATGCTCAATTAGAGAGAAGGCTGAAGCAAAGGTCTATTCAGATTTAGGCAGACTAAGGAAGCTAAAAGAAAAAAACCCTAATCTAAAGATTGGTGTTGGAGGATGTGTTGCCACCCAAGAAGGCAAGAATATTATGAAAAGAGCTCCTTATGTTGATTTAATATATGGCCCACAAACTCTCCATAAAGTGCCTGATTTACTAGATATTAAAAAAGAAAGTGGCATAAAAGCAATTGATATAACATTCCCAATAGAAGAAAAGTTTGATTCACTGCCCTCCCCCTCATCATCAGGCCCATCAAGCTTTGTTTCTATTATGGAAGGCTGTTCAAAATATTGCTCTTTCTGTGTTGTTCCTTATACAAGAGGCGATGAGGTTAGCAGAAAGCCAGAACAAATTTTTGATGAGATTGCTAGGCTAGTTGAGCAAGGCGTCTCAGAAATAACTTTTATTGGGCAAAATGTTAACTCATACATAATGCCATTAAACGGAAGGATGCTGAGACTATCAGACCTTATTGAGATTTCTAGTCATATAGATGGAGTAAAAAGAATTCGATATACAACATCTCATCCCCTTGATATGACTGATGACCTTATTGATGTTTATAAGTCAGTTCCCCAATTAGTTAGCCAACTTCATCTACCAGTTCAATCAGGGTCTAACTCAATTCTTCAAAAAATGAAAAGAAACTATACAACTGAACTCTTCGTCGATGTTGTAAATAGAATTAAGAATACAAGACCTGATTTAAGAGTCTCATCAGATTTTATTGTTGGATTTCCAGGAGAAACAAGCAAAGATTTTGAACTTACAATGGAGTTAGTAAATCTAATAAAATTTGATTCATCATTTAGCTTTATATATTCTCCGAGACCAGGAACACCTGCAACAAAATTAAGTGATCCTGTTAGCCTAAGTGAGAAGAAAGAAAGGCTAAGCATTCTTCAATCTACCTTAAATTCCTTTCATAAAAATCATAGCGTGCAAATGCAAGGTGGTATTGAGAGATGTCTCGTTACTGGAATTGCTAAAAAAAGCCCCGATCAACTTCAGGCTAGAACAGAGTGTAATAGGGTGGTAAATTTTGATTTTACTAAAACAGATCTTATAGGAAATCTTGTAGATATAAAGATTGAAAAAGCACTTGCAAACTCTTTATTAGGTTCAATACATGACAATTGAGTGTAAAATTAAAAATTAATGCAAGATAATCAAAATTACCTAAAAAATATTTCCCTTGAACCCTCTAGCGCCGCAAGAATAGCCGCTTTTGTAGGCGAGCTAAATGGAAATTTAAAGCTTGTTGAGAAAACCTTTGAAGTTAAAATTTTCCATAAAGGTGATGAATTAAAAATTCAGGGCCAGAGTAAAAATGTTAAGCACGCATCTAATGCAATTCTTGATTTATACAATCTCACCAATAAAAGTATTGAGTTAAGCAAAGAATCAGTCCATTTGTGTGTCCAATCTCATTTAAATCTTAGCATTGGGCAGGAAACATCATTCAATGCTTTTTCAAATATTGAAATTAAAACACCAAGAAAGACAATTAAGGCAAGAGGAAAAAATCAACAAGAATATATAAAAAAGATATTCTCCAAGGAGCTTATTTTCGGAGTTGGGCCAGCTGGAACAGGCAAGACGTTTTTAGCAGTAGCTTGTGCAGTGGATGCCTTGTTAAACGAGAAGGTAAAGAGAATAGTTCTCATCAGACCGGCTGTTGAAGCTGGCGAGAAGCTGGGCTTTCTTCCTGGAGATCTTTCTCAGAAAGTTGATCCTTATTTAAGACCACTTTACGATGCATTATACGAAATGCTTGGAATGGAAAGAGTTAATAAGCTTATTGAAAAAGAAATAATTGAAGTTGCACCTCTTGCTTATTTAAGAGGAAGAACTTTGAATAATTGCTTTATTATCATGGATGAAAGTCAAAACACCACTCAGGATCAAATGAAAATGGTTCTAACAAGAATGGGATTTGGTTCAAAGGCAGTAATTAATGGTGACCTAACACAAATAGATCTTCCAAAACATTCCGTGTCAGGACTTCATCATGTAATGGGAGTTATGGAGGGAGTGAAGGAAATAGGAGTAATCCAATTCCAATCAAGCGATGTAGTTAGGCACCCTCTTGTTAGAAAAATTATTGATGCTTATGAAAAATTTGAGCAAAAAATTACAAGTTGAACTCACTTAATATTAACGATACATATGCCAAGCTCTCCTCGGAGGTCAGAGATAAGCTTTCTATTATTGCTAGCAATATTCTCAATAAAGAAGGTAGTAAATTATCATCAGTAAACTTGAAAATAGTAACAAATAAAGAAATAGCCGAACTAAACAAAATTTTTAGAGGCAAAGATAGTCCAACTAATGTACTCTCGTTCACTAATGATGATATTTCAAAGAACGTAACTAATAGCCTTGGTGATATTGCTATAAGTTATGAATTTGTAGAAGTTGAGGCAGTTAAGCAAGGAAAAAATATAAGCGATCATCTAATGCACATGCTTGCTCACGGTTTATATCATATACTAGGCTATAACCATGAGAATGAAGCTGAGGCATCTATCATGGAAGAAAAAGAAATTTTAATATTAGACGAACAGAAAATAAAAAACCCATACCTATAATAAACGAATGAATCAACAATTAGATAAAGAAGAATCCCAGCCTCCGTCGGGAATTATTGCTAGACTAAAAAAATACTTTAGAAATCCATTTTTTATAAAAACTCAAACTGTTGCTGAAGTTGCTGACTTTCTAAAAGATGCCGTTGACCAAAATATCATTGATAAAGAAGCGGAATCTATTGCAAATAAAGCTATTAGATTGGGATCAACCACTGTTAAAGAAATTATGGTGCCGAAGGTGGATATGGTTACGGTAACCGTTAACGAAGAAACGAATGTCATCATTGATAGAATAATTGACTCTGGACACTCTAGATATCCGGTCTTAGGAACAGAAAGAGACGAGGTTGCCGGCATTCTGCTAGCTAAAGACATTTTACCAAAAATAGTTAACGGAAATGATAATTTTGAAATAGGTGAAATGCTTCGTGTACCCAATATTGTTCCAGAAACGAAGAAAGCTGACGCTTTGCTGGAAGAATTCAAAAAAGACAGATCACATTTAGCAATTGTAATTGATGAGTATGGAACAATTTCTGGTTTAGTCACTATAGAGGATATTCTTGAAGAATTAGTTGGTGAGATTGAAGATGAACATGATGTTGAAGAAGATGACATTATTAAGATATCAGATGGTCTTTATGCTGCAGATGCGAAAGTTGAATTAGAGGTTTTTGTTGAGTTCTTTAAAATGAGCCTAGATCCAATGAGTATAGATGCCGAAACTTTAGGCGGATTTATTATTTCATTTTTAGGCGTCCTACCTAAAATAGGTGATGAAATAACGATAGATGGCTTAACAATAATTGTTTCTGATGCTGATGATAGGAAAATAAATAAGGTCTCAATTAAAGTACCTTGATGAAACTTAGCACAAGCCTTACACCATTCTTATTTGGTATCCTTGGCATATTTTCATTTGCACCCTTTTCAATCAAGCCCCTTATATTTTTCTCATATGCCTATCTGATAAAGGAATTGATATTTAATAACAAGAGAAGAATAAGTAAACTTTTTTATTGGTCATTAGGCCACTGGGGCTTAGGAATGTCTTGGTTAATAGTAAGTGTTTACTATTACGGACAAACTAGCATATTAATATCTTTAATAGTATTTATATTATTAGTTCTTATATTAACGCTAGCATTCTCTGGCCCATTATTTTTTATTTCTAAAGTACTTATTTCAAATATTGAAAGACATAAAATTATTAATTTAATCTTAATATCAAGCGTATTGATGCTTAGTGAAGTGAGTATGAATTATCTTTTATATGGCATTCCATGGCTTATCTCAGGAGCCACACTGCTGGATACTATCTCTCAAAGTATTTATCCAATTTTTGGTGCCCTTGGCGGTTCATTTATTATTTATCTTTCATCTGCATTGATTGCATCTAGATGGAGCAATAAAGATCGTTTACTTCTAATTTATTGCATAGTGCCATTCATAATCTCATTTCCTAATAAAAATTTAATTAATGTTGAGCCAAGACAAGATTTAGACTTTACTATCATCCAGCCTTCCACAGACCCGTTTCAAAAATATAATCAAGGTTACTCTGATCAAATCGAAGCTAATATATTAAAGCTATCGAAAGAAAGCTCAGAAAAATCTACACTTATAGTACTTCCAGAGGCCGAGCTACCATATGCATATGAAGATATAAGATTTAAGGAATTTCAAGAAAAATTACCAAAACAGACGATTATGGGGGCCTGGAGTTATAAAAATAGTAATTTATATAATTCAATCGTTAATTCTACTGAAGGATCTCAATACAATAAGGTACACCTAGTGCCTTTTGGAGAATTTATACCTTTTGAACAGTATTTAAGAGGTCTTATATCTTTCTTTGATATGCCCATGTCAACTGTTAATAGAGGATCAATAGATCAAAATACGATGTATTTGGATGCTTTTAGCGAAATAAGCTACTCCGCTTTAATTTGTTTTGATATTGCGTTTAGTGAATCTGTTAGAAAAAGTAACATAAGTTCTAAATTTATCATAAATGTATCTAATGATACTTGGTTTGGAAATTCAATTGGCCCATATCATCATCTTGATCTTGCAAGAATTAGAGCTGCTGAAAATAATAAGTGGCTTATAAGAGCAGCAAATGATGGATATTCAGCCATTATATCTAATAAAGGAACAATAGTTGATTTTTTAGGAAAGGGGCAAAAGGGTGTTTTAAATGGTTCCCTGGATTTTATTGATGACAGATCCTTTTTTTCTAAATATGGATATTTATTTTCTTATATTCTAGGCATATCCTCAGTGATTATTTCAATTATAATTAATCTATGGCTAAGATTAGATTACTAACTATTTTATTATTGCCTTTACTTGGCCTTAGCAATGATATATCTATAGAAATTAGTATAAATGAGCAAAGGCTTTATGTGCTCAAAGGTTCATTAAGAACGCATAGTTACGCTATTTCAACTTCTTCATATGGTGAAGGAAGTACTGCCAACTCATTCAAAACACCTCTTGGAATGCACTCTATACGATCTATGATTGGAGAAGGCGCGGAAGTTAATACAATTTTTAAATCAAGAATTAATACACAAAGGCAAGCAGAAGTAATACATGATCATATAGATACAGAGAATGATTATGTAACCTCTAGAATTTTATGGCTTACAGGAGAGGAGCAAGGTAAAAACGCAGGCTCCGGAATAGACTCTTATTCTAGATATATTTATATCCATGGGACGCAAGAAGAAGGCCTTATAGGGACTAAAGCATCTCATGGATGCATAAGAATGTTCAATGATGATGTTATAAAGCTTTATAACATTGTTAATAAAGGAACAAAAGTCAATATTTTAATTTAAAACTAGAAGTTTTTATTTCCAATGCTAGGGCTATTAAAGGCAAGTTTTTCCTGTCTTTTACCAACCTCAGGTGCATTTACAAGCTTTTCATCATTATCTGCAAGATCTAAGAGCATTTTTGATGGTGTGAATGAAACATCTTTAGTTAATTCTTTATATTTATTGAGCCTTTCAACAACTTCTTTAATACCTAAGGTATTCGCATGATGCATTGGCCCACCTCTCCATATAGGGAAGCCATAACCATTTATATATACAACATCCATATCAACTGCTCTCTGCGCCACACCTTCAGATAGTATTTGTGCACCCTCATTCACCAATGAGAGTATGCATCTGTCTACAATCTCTACATCAGATATATCTCTTCTTTCAAAACCATTATTAGCAGAAACTTTTTTATAAATTTCCTCATTCTCTGGAGCTGGATTTGGTGCTCTAGAGCCTTCATTATAATTATAAAAACCTTTACTATTTTTTTGACCGAATTTTCCTTGTTCGCATAACTCATCATTAATTTTAGATGCCAGAGGAGCATCTTTTCCACTCAGTTTTCTAGCCCTCCAACCTAAATCTAGGCCAACCAAATCTAACATTCTAAAAGGCCCCATACTCATACCAAATGACTCTAAGGCTTGATCAACTTGGTGAGGTAGAGCGCCCTCTAACAAAAGCATATTTGCTTGAGTTGTGTATCCAGAAAGCATTCTGTTTCCAATAAACCCAGGAGCATTTAATGATACAACAGATGCCTTCTTAAGCTTCTTCCCCAGTGACATTACAGTAGCAAGCGTTTCGTTGCTAGAGGCATCGCCTCTTACAACCTCCAAGAGTCTCATAATATTGGCAGGACTAAAAAAGTGAGTACCCACTACCTTTTCAGGTCTACCTGTTGCTTGTGCTATTGAGTCTATATCAAGTCCAGAAGTATTAGATGCTAGGATTGCATCTTTATTTACATGCTGGTCCAAGCTTTTAAAAATTGAAGTTTTAAGCTCTAAATTTTCATATACTGCTTCAATTACTATATCAACATCTTTAATGTCTTCGTATTTTAAACTTGAAGATATTAGTCCAAAGATAGCATTTTTTTGATCTTC
>CAJQGY010000055.1 GCA_905478015.1 uncultured SAR86 cluster bacterium | reverse complement strand
TTTCTTTATTGCTCCATCAGCTTTTTTACTGTCAGACACATTTTTAACCTCAGTAAATAAATTTCTCTTTTCATCCCCAACATCAGATATTTTATATCCTAAACAATCTACAAATAGCATTTCTAGAAACTTATATTGAAACTCTTCTTCTTTATAAGTTCTAATGTTTTCAGAAATTGATTTGTAATTTTGAAACTTTTCCCAGCCACTAAGAATTTCTTTCTCAATAATAGAATTTAAATGATTTGCCAGTACAGATTTTTGAAAAAGTGCCATTAATAATAACTATAAGGTTAAAATTTATTTGCCTAATTAATGATTTAGTTAAATTATTGATTTTTAGGTTAATATGATTATTTAATTAACCTTTAACGTGGATAACTTTACTTGATTATTAATTTATTTCTTGATAACTTCGTAAGATAATAATCATTAATTGCCTAATGATTCACTATTAAAAAAGTAATTCACTTTATATATTTTTTTATTTTTTTTAATATATCATAGACTGGTGTTTTACATAGTTTATTACACATGTATTACATAATGTTACGCTACTTTCTGAGTTCGTTATAATACTTATGTACTATGTTGCAATTTGATATTAGCGCTAAATACATTCTCTTCTGAAATGGCATAAATATTGTTTTCTATTTTATATGAGAACATTTCTTTTCATGGCACTTCTATTTATATCGTGTGATACAGACAACTGTGACCTTTCAGAATATCCTAGTTCTCCATTAAGTGAGCCGTACGCTGTACAATACGGAGATGACTGGGTTGAATACACTTATGTCTGTGTAGATGGATATAACGAGATTTATACATATTATATCGTTGATGGGTGTTGGGAGATGTATTTAGATACTCAGTATAATGTGCTTTGTAATTAAATGTAAATTTATTTTTATCTTGTGTATTATGTCAGATAAAATAAAAGATTTCTCAAAAGGACGCGAGGCATATTTTAGAAAAAATTATCCCGTATCAAACTTTTTAATGCCAGCTATTAAAATTATAGGTTGGTTGCTTATAATTGGTGGAGCTGGTGTTTCTTTTCTCTTTTTCCTTGATGCAGTTGAAAAATGGTGGGAAGGTTTATTATACTTAGTGCCGCTTGGTATTTCGTTAATATTAATTACAGAGTTAGTTATAATTCAAGTTGACAAAAATTACTTTTTATATAAACAAACAGAAGATAAACTATGAAGAAACTCCTTTTATTATTACTGTTTATTCCACTTGTGACTTTTGGGCAAACAAAGCAAGGTATTGAGTTATGTCTAGAATATCAAAAGGTAGTTAGCGGTTTTACATCTGAGAAAGAAGCTAACAAAGCGTTAAATAAAATTCTTAATGTTATTGGTGCATCTAAAAACTTTACATTAATTCCTTGTGATAATATAAATAACGCTCTTGCTATTACTTTTAATCAGGAAAGATATATTCTTTTTGACAGTGAGTTTATGAACCAAATAACTAAACTAACTAATGATTGGTCAAGCATATTTATACTAGCTCACGAAGTTGGTCATCACATAAACGGACATACAAGAGAAGCTTTAATGATATCTGTTTTGGACGACATAACACTAGAAAAAAAACGAGAAGAGGAATTAGAAGCCGATGAATTTGCAAGCTTTATTCTTGCTAAGCTTGGTGCAACATATGATGAAATTAAAGCAGGAATTGAGTTAATTACTACAAATCAAGATGATACATATTCAACACATCCTAGTCAAAATAAAAGATTAGCGGCAATTAAAATAGGTTATGATAGAGCAAAAGTAACGACAGACATTACAAATAATAATTATTCTAAGTCTGATTTAAAAAAACACAACAAAAAAATAAAAGTTAATTCTTGGGAATATACTGATAAAACGCTTGATGGTGTAATAAATGATTGGGTAAAATATAGAGGAAACGGCCCTTGGAACAGCTCAGACCCTTTTGAAAAAAAAGAATGGGATAACCTATATGCTATTCCAGATATAGAAAGAACTATAAAAGTAAATAGCATCGGAACAGAAAAAACAGCTTCAATTTCTATTAAACTAGAAAAATTTACCAGAGAAAATAAATATAGAAATGGTAGTAGAATAAATATATCCAAACAAAATGAAATAGATATATACTCTGTTATAAATATTGAATTTAGTGACTTATTTCCTCTTTACTTAGGTTGGGGGGAGTATAATAGTTTTGAAGAATTTAAAAAATATTTGGAAGATGAAAGAAATAAAGGGAATTATAAAAAAAGTGAAGAACAGGGAGTTTTTTATATTCCTGAACTAAATGCAAGAAGTAGTGATATACAGCTTAGATATATAATTGATGACTATTCAGGAACATTTATTATGTCATTACCAGGTTATCGTGAAGATTTAACCTTAAGTGAATTAGAATTGTCTCCCTCTACTATCTACCCTAACAGCAGTGAAGATATGATTGAATTTATTGAAAGATTAAAAAAAGGTAAAAAACTATATCTCAAATTTGGTGCGATATACGATTTGAATGAGAAAAAATATTTAACAAATGAAACTTTTACATTGGGAGATAAAACATTTAAATTAAATGACCTTTTTGATAAGGAGACAACTTATACTTTTGACTTAACTGGAAGCTCTAAAGCTTTAAAACTTTAAACCATAGGCATATCTTCTTCTTTTAATTCAGCAATTTCCAATCCACGTAAGTAGGTTAAACTAACATTTAAACTTGAATGACCCATTGCCTTTTGTAGCTTGGTTAATGACCCTGTTCTTTTAAAGATTTCTATCGCTCCAGAATGCCTAAAAGAATAAATCGTTACACCTTTGTCAACTGAGGAGAAAGCACGCTTAAAACGTCTAAAAACCGTCTTAAAATAGTCGTTATTATACGGTGTTGTAGTGCCACTAAATATATTGTCTTCTAAACCCTTTTTTACAAGCATTTCACGTATGTATTTAGGTACAGGAA
>CAJQGY010000054.1 GCA_905478015.1 uncultured SAR86 cluster bacterium | reverse complement strand
ATTTTTAATATCTGGATAGTAATCAGCAACAGCTTTTTCTGCCTCACTTATAAACTCATCTTTCTTGTCTTTATGAACCATGACATAGTCAGGTGCAAGACATATCTGACCTGCATTCATAGTCTTGCCAAACATGACTCTTTTTGCAGATGCTTTTATATCTGCACTATTACCTACAACTACTGGTGATTTCCCACCAAGCTCTAGAGTAACTGGCACAAGATTTTGTGCTGCGGCGTTCATAACATGCTTACCAACATTACCACTACCTGTATAAAGAAGGTGATCAAAATTAAGTTTTGAAAAAGCTTCTCCAGTTTCTGGGCCTCCCAAGAATGTAGCAAACTCATCCTGATCATATGCTTTATCACAAAGCTCTTTCATTAAAGCAGCTGTGGCTGGGGTTAATTCACTTGGCTTATGCATAACTTGATTCCCTGCTGCAAAAATAGATGCAAGGGGGCCAAATGCAAGATTAACAGGAAAATTCCATGGAGAAATCATACCTATAGTTCCTAAAGGCTCATATCTAATATAAGATTTTGCGCCAAATAAACTAAAGGGTTTGTTTGAAGACCTTTTTTCATCTTTAGTCCATTTTTTTATATTTGTAATTGCATTCGTTATTTCAGGTAATACTGTATAAACATCCGATAATAAGGATGCATTTTTAGATCTACTTCCGAAATCAGAACTTAAGGCTTCTGTTAGGCCATATCTATTTTCAACAAGCATTGCTTTAAGTCTATTTAATCTATCAACTCTTAACTCAATAGATGGTGGACCATCTTTAATAAATTTTTTCTTCTGAAGATTTAAAACATCGTTCATGTTTTCAAATGTACTATTCATAATTTTTACCTCTAAGCCCTATCAGCTTTATCTTTATTATTAGATGACCTTATCATAGCTCTCATTTGATCCCAATCTTCGTCACTTAATTTATCTAAATTGGAAAATGTTCCACCTCCAGTTAAATACTGTGCTCCATCAATTGCTATTGTTTGACCAGTTAAATAATCACAACCATCTGCCATAAGAAAAGTAGCTAGATTTTGCAACTCATTCATTTCCCCAACCCTACCAAGAGGAATATTACCCATAGAGCTATCATCACCAGCCCCGGGATTAAGTCTCTCCCATGCTCCTTTCGTTGGAAAAGGTCCTGGTGCAATTGCATTTACTTTAATGCCATATTTACCCCATTCAGCAGCTAACGATTGAGTCATAGCGTTTATACCAGATTTAGACATAGCAGATGGAACAACGTATGGAGAGCCTGTCCAGACCCATGTAGTGAGGATCGATACAATAGACCCTTTATGATTAGCTTCAATCCACCTTTTTCCAACTGAATGAGTAATATAAAAAGTTCCATGAAATACAATATTTGCAATCGCATCGAAGCCTTTATGAGATAAATCTTTCGTTGGAGAAATAAAATTTCCTGCTGCATTGTTAACTAATCCATCAAGAGGTCCTTCTTCAAAGATTCTCTCTATATAACTATCAACATCAGCAGATGCTCTTATATCAAGCGGTTCATATTTCACATTAACCCCATACTCTCCAATAAGTTGATCCGCAGTATCTTTTAAAACATTTTCCCTTCGGCCACAAATATATAAATCAGCTCCATGTTCTGCATAGTGAGATGCCATTTCCCTTCCAAGTCCGGTACCTCCACCTGTTACTAATATCCTTTTTCCTTTTAATAAATCTTTCTTAAACATTATTTAATAGCTCCTCGTTAAATCCTGTTATATCAATTACAGCATTTATCCACTCATCTGAATAATTAAGAGAAGGAACATAATCTAAAGTCTCACCCCCGGCATCATGAAAAATTTCTTGATACTCATCACCAATCTCTATAATTGTCTCTAGGCAATCAGCTGTAAATGCTGGTGAAAATACTAATACTTTTTTATGCCCATTTTTAGGTAAATCTTCTAAAACCTTATCTGTAAAAGGTTCCAACCATTTATTGGTGAGCCTTGATTGGAATGCTACTTCGTATTTACTTTCATGAAGATCTATCCTGTTAGCAAGAAGTTTGGTTGTTTCGTAAACAGTTGCTTTATAGCAAAACTTGTTTTGTTCGGTTATTGAAAGCTCACAATCATTATCAGCACACATTGAATCTTCATAAACATTATCAACATGACTATTAGGAACGCCATGATAGCTAAAAATAACTTTATCATAACTTGCTATATCAAATTTTGATGCTTCTTCAACCCAAGCATTAATGAATTTATTATTATCATAAAACTGATTAATAAAAGTAACTTTCGGAACAACCCATTTATCAGAAAGACATTTAGTGACCTCCTTAAAAACTGAACCAGTAGTAGCTGCAGCGTAATGAGGGAAAAGAGGTAAAATTATTAATTCATCAGGGTTTTTTAACAACATTTTCTCAATTGCATTTTTAATAGAAGGTGATTGATATCTCATGGCGTATTCCACATCAACATCTGGCAGCTTCTTTGCAATACCTTCTTTGAGTTTCATCGTGTTGTATAGCAGAGGTGAGCCTTTTTCATCATGCCATACTTTTTTATATATTTTTGAAGAGGAAAAAGATCTTAACGGGCAAATAATAAAATTCACTAAAATAAAACGTAATATTGGATTTATATTTAAAACTTTCTCATCTGAAAGAAACTGTCGTAAATACTTAAAAACATGAAAATAAGATGGGCTATCGGGTGTTCCGAGATTAATTATTAATAAACTTTTCTTCATTATTATTAGCTTCTTTTAAAAATAGGATGACTTATTATAAATATAACTATAACTATAGATAATATTGAATTAAAAAAATATAAGTATGATGGATTAAAAGCATATATTGGCATAGCCACAAACGGAGTTAACATGTGTCCTATTGGGTATACAGAGCCTAAATACCCAGCTGCAGACCCTTGATTTTCTGGTATCTGTGATAGTGATAGTGATGATGATATAGCCGGCCTAATCATACCCCCGCCAAGACCATTTATCAGTAGTGAAAGGTAGTACACTGATAATTTAGGGAAATATGCCATAGTAAAAAAAGAAAAGACAATTAAAAAAGTACCGTATAACAATAATTTAAAATTATTTAAAGGAAACGCATCTGTAAACAGATACTGACTTACTATTGTTGATATAGATAAAATAGCAAAACTTGTACTTACTATAATTGGCAAGTCATCATAACTATCAAACATATCAAAAACATAAAAGCCTATAGATTGCAGAAGTGATGCCTGAGATAAGCTGGCAATTGATGCTATCAATAAATAAGGCCATATAGTCTTTGATTTCCATGAAATCTTATCTTTAATAATCTCTGTTTTTTTATGAATACTTGAATTCTCTAAGTTTTTATAAATTCCTACAGATGAAATGAGTGACATTAAGCTGAACACATAGAAAGGTGTTTCTTTGGTAATCAATATAAGAAATCCACCAATAAGCGGGCCCGCAACGGTTCCTAGCAGAAAGCTGGATTCCAATCTTGCAAATTTTACGGTTCTTTTTTCTGCGCTACTATTATCTGCAACATAAGCAAATGCAGCTGGTCTAGTAGCTGAGCCTATCAAACCATTGAATAATCTTCCAAGAACAAGCAAGGGAAATAGGAACGCAAGATCCATAATATTTCTTTCTACTAAAAAAAGAGGTGTGATCATTGCAACAAGTGAAAGTGAATAGCCTATTAAACCTAAGACAGCAATATTCCGTCGGCCATATTTATCGCTAGCTCTTCCCCACGACGCACTAGTAAGAGCCCAAGCTACAGCTGAAATAGCAAAGACTAATGAAGTTTGTATCTCAGACAGACCAAGGTCACGAGCGAGAGGCGGAACAATAACAAAAACAAAAGATTGACCCAAGCCAACTGTAAAAAGGCCAAATTTAAGCCAAGAAGACCCTTTAATTTGCATCAAGATATCTTAGATATACCTATAGACTCTCTAACTTCAGATAGCAGTTCTTTTGCCATGGGCCTAACCTTTGAAGAGCCCTCTTCTAACAAATCATTAATTAATTCTTTATTTGAGTTTAATGAATTATATGAATCTCTAATTGGAAGGATGTGTTCATTAACTTTCTTAAATAATTTATTTTTTGCATCACCCCAAGAAATTCCATTTTTATAAGATTCTTTAAGTTCATTTTGCTCTTCTTCAGATGAAAAATGAGTAAAGAGTGAAAATACTGAACAGTTATTAAATTCTTTAGGCTCTCCAGGTTCAAGTGAGTTAGTTACAATCTTTGCAATAGATTTTTTCAAAACCTTTTCAGATGAAAGCAAAGGAATAATATTTTTATATGATTTACTCATCTTTCTTCCATCCTGGCCTAGAATAATTTTATCTGCAGTTTGAGTTATAGCCTCAGGTAATTCAAAAGTTTTTTTGTATGAATGATTAAATCTACCAGCAATATCTCGAGTCATTTCTAAATGTTGCATTTGATCAGGCCCAACAGGCACATGGGTAGCATTAAATATTAATATGTCTGCAGCCATCAATACAGGATAAGAAAACAAACCCATACTTATACCCTTATCCTCATCTGAGGAATTAAGTGCTGTAGCTGCTTTATAAGCGTGAGATCTATTCATTAATCCTTTTGCAGTAACACAGTTAAGTATCCAGCTTAATTCTAATATTTCTGGAACATCAGACTGTCTATAAAAATTTGATTTGTTTGGGTCAAGGCCGGAAGCAAGCCATGAGAGTGCGACTTCTTTAACAGACTCTTCTATTTCAACCTTATTGGAGTTTTTTATAATTGCATGGTAATCAGCCAAGAAGAAAAAAGATTCATCATATTTTTCAGCTAATTCTAGGGCTGGTTTGATAGCACCTAAATAATTTCCTATATGAGGAGTACCAGTTGTCGTAATTCCTGTTAAAATTCTCTTATTCATTACAACTAATTATAAACTTCATAAGAGATTAATGTGGAAACAAAACAAGATTTATTTAAACAATTAGAAAATATAGAAAAGTTATTTGCAGATGGTTCTATTAAAAAAGCTCAAAAAAGCTTGAGAGATACCCTTTCGATCGTAAAGAAAGAAAAAGGTGTGCCAAATAAATTAAGGCATAAGATAAATTTTGTTGTTGCTCAATCAAGGTATTTTGACGACATGTCATCTTTTGCAACAAACCCAAAACGTGAGGAGCTTATCAAAGAGATAGGTGATCTTGTTAAAAGTAGTTTGGACAATCCAAAATCACAAGCAAACGCTATTCATGATATCCAAAAAAAATGGCAACAACTTGATACATCAGGAAGACCTTCATCCAAAGATCAATGGTTAAAATTTAATGAGCTTACAAATAAAGCGTGGGAACCTTGCAAGGAATTTTTTGAAGAACTTAATAAAGTAAAAGAAAATAATGCTGCAAACAGAAGAAAGATAATTAATGAAATTAATAGCTATGCAATAGATAAATCATCCAATTGGCCAGATGCTAAAACTCTCATATTTTATTTAAGAGATAAATTCAATGAATGGCAAGAACATGCTCCGGTTCTGGATAAGGACCATAAAAAACTTAGAAATGAATTTTTTAATGCAAAAAAACCAATCAATGATCAGATAAAAAAACAAGAAAAAGCTGTTATAAAAACAAAAGAAGATCTTATAGCAAAAGTTGATCTGATAAATGATGAAGATAATGATATATGCATAAAGAAATTCAATGACCTTAAAAATGATTGGAAAAAAGCAGGTTCGGCAGGAAGAAAGGTTGATAACAAATTATGGGATAAGTTTAATAAATCAGCAGATAGGTTCTATAGTGCAAAAAAAGAGGTGTTAGAAGCTGAAATTGAACTTGCGTCTTCTCTTCTTAAAGATTTAAAAGCTAAAGCTATAAGTATTACAGAGGTTGAAGGAAAGTTTGTTGAGTTAAATAAT
>CAJQGY010000053.1 GCA_905478015.1 uncultured SAR86 cluster bacterium | reverse complement strand
CAAGGAGAGGGCAGATTTACGCAAAGAGCTATTTGAATATTGCCGTCTAGATACATTTGCCATGTATTCAATTTATATGGAGTTAATAAAATCAGCAAGAATATGACCACTGGACATGATGACATAAAACAGATTATGTTTAATGCTTTTATAGTAGTTCAAAAAATGGAAGTGCCATATTCTGTAAAAAATAAAATGTTAGGCGCTATTTTTAGCATGAACCCCAATCCCTGGAGAGTGGTTGGTATTTCAGAAAATGCTCTTCGTAGATTCCAAGAGTACAATTTTAAATATAAATCAGGCATGGGTATAAATAGGAGTCATATATTTCCAAGGCATCAAAGAAATAAAGTGCTTCTAGAAAAGATGGATTGGGATATTGAAAGCTGGTGGAGATATTTTTATAACAAAGATAAATGTATTTTGGCTACCTCAACAGAAAATATGAGCAAAGACAAATTAATAAGCAAATTTAAAGTACCAAAAAATTTATTTAAAAGCTCTGGTTACTCATTTAAGGTAAAACAAGAAGAATCATTATTTTTAAAAGCAGCATATAAAAAACTTACTGGCTAAGTATTTTTACATTAATGATGCGGGGGTTTTTCATATTCAACTGGAGGAAATTTTGGTTTATCTGAAGTCTTTTTAAATTTATCATATTTAGATTTAACATCAGCACAATCATCTGCTGCAGATGGTAAATGTTCGCCTTTTTCTTTTTTTATATTCTTCATAGTTTTATTTATTATGTCTTTATTGGCTATGTACTATTCTACTTTCTACAAATCTCCTTCCTTCCTTACTTCGCTTCTATTAATTTCAAATTTTTCTCCATATCTTGCTTCCAATTTTTTTTGATTTTCACTGATAACCTCAAATGGATCTAAATCTAGAGATGCGCAAGCGGTAGTCCAGTACCACATAATATCCCCTAGCTCTCTTTTCATATGGAAAATATTATCTTCAGATGGGGGCTTTCCTTGGAGAAGCATTTTTTTAACTATTTCAACAAACTCTCCAGTTTCACTCCCTAAACCTAAGGCAGCAGTTAAAAGTCTTGCTGTTTTAATAGAGGAATTATCTTCGATATCATCAAAGCTGCTTTTCAATGCCTCTAAATCCATACTTGGCTCGCTCGTTACCTTTGCAACAAAATCACTGTAAGTTGAAAAAAAATCTTTTACTTCCTGAGTCACCTTTATCTCCTATTGTGTTTTACTATAACTATATTATAACGGGGACTATAAAAAAATGATTTCAAAAGACCAGAAGAATTTAAACTCAGGATTTCATGCAAAATCAGAACCATCTCAAATACTTAATGGCATTGATCTAAATGGAAAGACAGCTATTGTTACAGGTGGATATTCAGGTATTGGTATTGAAACAACAAGAGCTCTATCTGAGGCTGGAGCAAACGTATTCATTCCTGCAAGAAGACCTGAGGAGGCTATATTAGCTTTAAAAGGTGTTATTCCAAGTGATAATATAATCGAGATGGATCTATCAGACCTAGATTCCGTTAAGAGCTTTACATCTAGCTTTATTGAAAAAAATCTTTCTCTTAATATCCTTATCAATAATGCAGGAATAATGGCTTGTCCAGAATCTAAGACAGACAATGGTTGGGATTTACAGTTTGCCACAAATCATATTGGTCATTTTGTGCTTACACGCGAACTCATTGAGTGTATGGATAAGACTAATGGAGCAAGAGTGATAAACCTTTCATCTACAGCTCATAAATTTTCTGCTATTTGTTGGGATGATATTCATTTCTCAAGCTCATATGACAAGTGGGTTTCATATGGACAATCAAAAACAGCAACTAGTTTATTTTCGATTGAATTAGATAAAAGATATAAAGATATAAATATAAGATCTTTTGCAGTTCATCCTGGTGGAATTTTCACTCCACTTCAAAGACATTTACAACAAGAGGAGATGGTGGCAATGGGGTGGCTTAATGAAGACGGATCTCTGTCTGATCTCGCTAAAGCAGGCTTTAAATCACCAACACAAGGTGCTAGCACTTCGCTTTGGGCAGCCACAAGCAAATCATTAGACAATATGGGAGGCATCTACTGTGAAAATTGTGATGTAGCAGACTTGGCTGGAGACAGCCCGGAAGAAAGATATTTTGGTGTAAGAGATTGGGCAGTGGATTCTGACGAAGCAGAAAAATTATGGCAAGCAACAGAAGAGATGCTTGCTAAGATTTAAGTTACTTAACTCTTAAAGATCTTTGGCTGTCTACAATATTATAAAGATGTTCTTGGGCCTCGGGCTTTAGCTGAGCTACACCCATGGTCATAACATCAATAACTGCTGTGTAAGCAATTCTCGATGTATTCGGTTTTGATAACCTATTATTATCTCCAACATCAATAGTTAAAGGATAATCACATACATTCGCTAAGGGCGTGCCCGCAGGCATTATTCCAATAACTTTCACACCTGACTTTCTAACAATATTTACACTATCAACCAATGCTGATGTAGTCCCGGACTGAGAAATAGCAACCACAACATCTTTCTTGCCTAGAGAGTTCGCAGACATAAATTGTATATGTGGGTCTGAAATAAATGATGATGGAATTTTTAATCTAAAAAATTTATGTTGAGCATCCATTGCAACGGGAGCAGAGCCTCCAAATGCATAAAATTCTACCCTTCTAGCATTAGCAAGAGCTTCAATTGCATCTTCTAAAATATTTTGATCTATTTGCGACCTTACATTGAGAATTTCACTTATTGTGGTATCGAAAACTTTTTCACATAATTCGTGTATCGAATCATTTTCATCAATCTCATACATCACAAAATAATCATCAGCAGCAAGTTGCTGAGAAAGATTTATTTTAAAATCTTGATACCCACTAAACCCTTGAGCTTTACAGAATCTAATTAATGTCGGCTCACTAATACCAATTTTTTTAGATGCCTCAGCAGTTTTCATGCTAACTATTGATTTAGGATTTTCTAAAATAAACTCGCCAACTTTTTTTTCTGATTTTCTTAATTCAGGTAAGCTATTTTTGATTTGTCTCAATAATTTTGTTGGCATAAAGGTTAGAATATCTCTCTTAGACAAAAAAATGAACCCCAAATGGACGTATCTCACATTTTAGATAACTTAAATGATCAACAAAGAAGCGCCGTTACGTCTGAAAAAAAACATCTAATGGTTCTTGCTGGTGCAGGTTCTGGCAAAACAAGAGTTCTTGTTCATAAGATGGCATGGGAGGTCGAGGCCTTAAAAAAGAATCCAGCCTCTATCATGGCAGTAACGTTTACAAATAAAGCAGCAGCAGAGATGAGATCGAGGATAGAAGAACTACTCCAAGCCCCAATATTTGATACTTGGGTTGGAACATTCCACGGTTTAGCGCACAAACTCTTAAAGCGATTTCACGCCGAAGCAAATCTTTCAAGCGGCTTTACAATATTGGACTCTGATGACCAATTAAGAATTATTAAAAGAATAGCTAAAGAATCTGGTCTTGATGAGGCAACTTGGCCATCAAGACAAACACAATGGCAAATTAACTCATGGAAGGATGATGGCTTAAGGCACAATGATGTTGATGATAAAGGAGATTACACAAAAGAAACTATTAATAAGATATACAAAGAATATCAAGATTTATGTTCTAGAGATAATCTAGTAGATTTTGGTGAGCTTTTATTAAGAGCTTATGAAGTTGTAAAAAATAATGAACGAGTAAGAGAATTTTTTCACACACGGTTTCAATCAATTCTTGTTGATGAGTTCCAAGATACAAATACTATTCAGTATCAATGGCTACTAGAAATTGCTTCTGATACAGCCTCGATAACAGCTGTTGGAGATGATGATCAGTCAATTTATGGATGGAGAGGAGCCAAGGTTGAGAACGTTGATTCATTTACTAAAACGTTTGAAGATACAGAAATAATAAGACTTGAACAGAATTATAGATCAACAAATATTATTCTGGGCGCTGCTAATGCGCTGATTGAAAATAATACAGAACGTCTTGGAAAAAATCTTTGGACAGAACAGTTAGAAGGAGAGCCAATAGTCTTGTATCAAGCATACAATGAACAGGATGAGGCTAGATTTGTAGCTGATATATTAAAGGACTGGATGTCTTCGGGTGAACTCTATTCTGACGCTGCTGTTTTATATAGATCAAATGCTCAATCAAGAGCAGTTGAAGAGGCGCTTCTTAGAACCAGCATCCCTTACAGGATTTATGGCGGACTTCGTTTTTATGAAAGAATGGAGATTAAAAATGCAATCGCTTATTTAAAAATTATATTTAATCACTCTGACAATCCTGCCTTTGAAAGATCAATATCCAATCCCACAAGAGGCGTTGGAGAGAAGACATTAGCCAAGATTAGAGGTACTGCAAAACAATTTAATATTTCTTATATAAAAGCATCAGCTAAGCTAATAGATGAGGGAACCATTTCTGGCAGGGGAGGCTCAGGACTT
>CAJQGY010000052.1 GCA_905478015.1 uncultured SAR86 cluster bacterium | reverse complement strand
AATAGCCTCTTTTGTGATTCTCTTTAAAGAGCTTTTTGGGACTCGATTAAGATTTCTATCTCTAATATCAAAAATCTCTCTACCTGAAAGCTCTCCTTTGTCTGACTTTCTAAAGCCTCTTTCTGAAATAAATCTATATGAAGAACCCTCTAATATTGGGTCATCATTATCAATATCTGATTCAAAGTCTATTCCATATCCGAGCATTTCAAGCATATCTAGCTCAAACGATCTTAAAGATAGCTCTAGATCATCATGCTTAACCTTTTCTAAAAACTGCTCATATAAAATAAACAGTTCTTCATGGATAGCATTCTTTGGTAGTAACTTACTTAGAAGCTCATTAATATATAAAAGGCTGTAACTTGTCTTTGATAAGTTATCCATGGATAAAGAAAAATCCCTGTCAATATTAGTAAGGGTTTTTAACTCTGATCTTCCAGAACAGGTGATCTTTAATTTGCAAAAAGGTGAGAGGTATCCAAAGAATTTTGATTTAGGTTTCTTTGCTCCCCTAGCAATAATTGAAATTTTTCCAAATGATTTCGTGAACACATCAGCTATAACAGATGTTTCTCCATAAGATCTTTGATGTAAAAGGAAACATTCATCCCAGTCACTAGGATTCATAGCTAGCACCAACCCCAAGACTTTGAATATAATCTGAATCTGTATTCCAATTCTTTTTAACCTTAACCCATGTTTTTAAGAAAACTTTTTTATCAAAATACTCTTCAAGATCCAGACGAGCTTGCTGGCCTATTTTTTTCAGTGTTGCTCCCTTATTGCCTATAACTATTTGCTTTTGACTGTCTCTAACAACGAATATTACAACATGAATTTTTATAATCTTTTCTTCATCCTCAAAAAGCTCAACTTGAACGAAAGTGTCATGGGGCAACTCATCACCTAACATTCTAATAATCTTTTCTCTAACAAGCTCAGAGATCATAAACATATCTTTCTGATTACTTGTTGACATCTCATCACCATAAATATGATCGCCCTCTGGCAAATACTTGATGATTAAATTCTCAAGCTCCAAAATGCCTTCATCATATAAAGCTGATATTGGAATTATTTCTAGAAAGTTATATAGATCGCTTAACCTTTCCATTAAAGGAAGAAGTTTTTGCTTATCATCTATTTGATCAATTTTATTTACAACACAAATAACCCTAGCATTTGCCTCTTTGAGCTTATTAAGAACAGATATATCCTGTTCATCAAGTTTCAATCTCTGAGTAACAAACAAGATGATATCGGAATACTCGATCAGACCCTCAGCAGATTTATTAAGAACTTTATTCATTATTTTAGGGGATTTGATATGCATACCAGGTGTATCTGCAAAAATTAACTGAGCATTATCAATATTCTTTATACCTAAAATATTATTTCTTGTTGTTTGTGATTTTCTGGAGGTGATAGATATTTTTTTGCCTAGAATATGATTAAGAATTGTAGACTTACCAACATTTGGCTTGCCAATAATAGATACATACCCACAAAGCTGATTATTCATTAATAATCCTAATGTCCTCTAAGACCTGCTCAGCAACTTTTGTTTCAGCGCTTTGTTTTGATTTTGAAGTAGACAAATAATTTTTTTCTTTAAATACCAAAGAGCATTCAAAACCAAGGGCATGTTCATGGTGGTTATATTTTGGTGGTTTCATCCCCTTCGATTGAAATACTTCCTGCAATTCAGTTTTTGGATCTTTAAAAGAATTTTTAAGTGATATTTCATTAAGCTCTTTTGAGAAAATATTAATAGTTGCTATGGTTGCGTGATCCCAGCCCCCGTCAAGATAAATAGCTCCAATAAGTGACTCAAAACATCCTTCGTATATAGATTTTTTATTATCCTCTTTTAAATTTGCAGTACCCTTGGATAGCTTTACAGCCTTATTTAATTTCAAAGATTTAGCTTTATCTGCAAGAGACTGAGACTTTACAAGCATTGATCTTATTCGACTTAAATGCCCCTCAGTTGCATCGGGGTATTTTAAAAAAAGGTACTGAGAAATAACAGAATTTAGGATTGTATCTCCCAAAAACTCCAATCTTTCATTATTAGTTTCATTGCTGAAGCTTTTATGAACTAGAGATAGCTCTAGAAGCTGCTTATTGGTAAATGAATAGCCTATATTTTTTTGAATTATCTCAAGCATTAATTGATCTTTCCTGCCCTGTCAAAGCTAGGCAAGCATGTCCAACATTCCCAGCTCATCCAAATATAGTCAGCTTTTCCGAAGAAGTGGTTCCTTGGAACAAACCCAACATCCTGCCTGCTATCATTTGAATTATCTCTATTGTCTCCCATAACAAAATAATAACCATCCGGAACTGTCCATTGCTGTGGATAGTTTTTATTTCTATCTGAGCTATTTCTAATCATATATGAAAGGTTGACTAATTCCTCAGTATAGAATTTTATAGTCTCAACCTCATCAACTTCTTGAATTTGACCTGAGGGATACTTATATCTTCTTGTAACCGATTCTTTTTTATCAAATTCATAATTTTTAACAACAAGTTCATCGTTTATATAGATTTTTTTATTAATATATTTTATTGAATCCCCAGGCTTTCCTATAAGTCTTTTTATATATGGAACAGGTTTGTGAGGCGGCACAAATACAACTACATCTCCATAATCAGGGTCATTAAACTCTACAATTGGTTTGCTTAGCCTATCAACCTTTAGCCCATAATCAAATTTATTGACCAATATAAAATCTCCTATCTTTAGTCCTGGAAGCATAGAGGAGGATGGAATTTGATATGGTTCATATAAGAATGACCTTAGTACAAATATTATAAAAAGAGGAACGAGCGTTCCTCGAGTTGACTTTATTATTTCTTGATTTTTATAAAATAAGCCAATGAAAAAAACAATGAAGCCAATGATTACAGCTATAAATAGGACCACCCCCAGGTCACCTGACTCAAAAAATATACTCATTATCATCGCTATGAAAAAGACAGTTCCGATTGATGAAAGATTTTCTTCAATATATGGGTTGAAGCTTGATTCTGAGATATTTGATTTGACCCATATAAAAATGCAAGCAAGAATACCAACTAAAGAAAATAAAAATAATGGATCAGTAAACATATTAGTCCTGTGAGCTAAAGTAATTTAGGAAAGCGTCCTGTGGTATTGAAACTTTACCAATTTGTTTCATTTTCTTTTTACCTTCTTTTTGTTTTTCAAGAAGTTTCTTTTTCCTAGAGATATCTCCACCATAACATTTAGCTGTAACATTCTTTCTAAGAGCTTTTACGGTTTCTCTTGAAATAATCTTTGCGCCTAATGCAACCTGAATAGGTACATCAAACATCTGTCTAGGTATTAACTTCTGAAGATTTTTTGCAATCTCTCTAGCTTTACCATTTGAAAATGATTTATGAACAATCATAGATAAGGCATCCACCTTTTGATTATTTATCAATATATCAATTTTTGTTAGATCAGATTTAACAAACCCAATTAATGAATATTCTATTGATGCAAAACCTTTTGTGCATGACTTGATTTGATCAAAAAAGTCTATTATTACGCTTGATAATGGCATTTCAAATATTATAGATACCTGATTACCAAAGTAAGTCATATTTTTTTGTGCCCCTCTTTTATTAGTGCAAAGTGTTATGACATTTCCAACATAATCATTAGGGGTAAGGATATTTACATTAACTATTGGCTCTCTTATTTCCTCTATATCATTAGAAGTTGGCAGCTGAGAGGGGTTATCAAGCTTGAGGACTGTGCCGTCTGTTTTTAATACTTCGTATTCAACAGATGGGGCTGTTGATATTAACTCAAGGTCATATTCACGCTCCAACCTTTCTCTAATTACTTCCATATGCAATGTTCCAAGGAACCCACACCTGAAACCAAAACCAAGAGCATCAGAAACCTCAGGCTCATATATAAGTGAAGAATCATTTAGTATCAATTTAGATAGTGCGTCTCTGAATTTTTCATAGTCTTCTGAGTTGACTGTAAACATAGAAGCAAATACTTTTGGATTAACTTTCTTAAATCCAGGAAGTGCCTCTGTTATTTCATCATTCCATTCAAGAAGTGTATCTCCTACTGGGGCTCCTTTAATATTTTTAATACCCGCTACCAAGTAACCAACTTCACCAGCAGATAAAGTATTTTTCTTAACTTTCTTTGGTGAAAATGTTCCTATTTCATCCACAGTATGGGTTTGACCTGTTGAATGAATCTTAAATTTCTGTCCAGTTTTTATTGATCCATCCTTAATTCTTATAAGAGACACAACTCCCAAATAAGAGTCAAACCAAGAGTCAATAATTAAAGCTCTTAATGGTTTATCAACATCTCCAACTGGGGAAGGAATATCAGAAATTAACATATCTAGCAATGATTCAATTCCAACACCCGTTTTTGCACTTACATGCGGTGCGTTGGTTGCGTTTATTCCAATCATGTCCTCGATTTCTTTTGCAACCCTATCAGGCTCAGCTTGAGGTAAATCTATCTTGTTTATTACTGGAACAACTTCAAGACCCTGATCTACAGCTGTGTAACAATTCGCTAAAGTTTGAGCTTCAACCCCTTGGGAGCCATCAACAACTAGTAGCGCGCCCTCGCATGCAGATAAAGACCTAGAAACTTCGTAAGAAAAATCTACATGTCCTGGTGTGTCTATGAAATTCAGTTGATATTTTTCATCGCCCTTTTCATAATCCAAGGTAACTGCTTGGGCTTTAATGGTAATCCCTCTTTCCCTTTCTATATCCATTGAGTCTAGAATTTGTTCAGACATTTCTCTTGCTGAGAGCCCGCCGCAATACTCTATCAATCTATCAGACAGAGTCGATTTTCCATGATCAATATGGGCAATTACTGAAAAGTTTCTTATGTTCTTCATAGATATAAGATATTTTACAGCCAAACAGGCTTGCGATGGGAGATTCTACCTAAGTATGTTAGTTTATCTTTACCGATGTAATAAACTTAGAGCCATTTCTGTTTAGATGAACTGCGACCCTTTTACCTGTTTCAAACTCTTTAATGGCATCGGTAAAATCTTCAACTTCAAAAATCTCATATTTATCGCCTCGATATTGAAGCATTGTAATGACATCACCTCTGTAGATTCTTCCAGATGCAGGAGAATTAGGGCTAACCCTAGAAACTATAACCCCATCAGGAAGGCTTTCCATTCTTGGGTTTTCTCGGTCAATTTCAGCAACTTTAAGTCCAATTGGATCTTTTGATTTATTAGATTTAGCAGGAACAAATGAGTCTTTGTCAGTTGGAAGTTCGCCAAGAGTAAAATCCATTGAAATTTCATTCCCATCTCTAATGACTTTTGCTATTGCTTGTGTTTTTGGTCTTAGTTGGCCTACTACATGGGGAAGGTCAGAGCTAAATTTAATTTCCTCATTATTAAATTCTATAATCACATCGCCAGCCATCAGGCCAGCTAAATCTGCAGATTGACCAGACTCAACATCATTAATAAGAGCTCCATAAGGCTTTTTCATTCCAAGAGCCTCAGCTAGATCATTATCAACCTCGCTCATTCTTACTCCTAAATAACCCCTAGATACAAAACCAGTTTCTATAATTTGATCAGCAACATCAACTGCTACATTTATTGGAATAGCAAAAGCTAAGCCTTGATAGCCTCCACTTCTAGAATAAATCTGAGAATTAATACCAACAACCCTTCCATCAAGATCAAAAAGTGGGCCACCAGAGTTACCTGGATTTATAGCAACGTCTGTTTGGAGAAAAGGAACATAATTACCTATGTTGTTATTCTGAATGCTTCTTCCCTTTGCGCTAACTATTCCTGCAGTAACAGAAAAATCAAAACTAAAGGGCGAGCCGATTGCAACAACCCAGTCACCAACTTTTAGGGTGCTGCTATTTCCTACATCAACCCTAGGTAGTTTTTTGCCATCTACTTTTAATACTGCTAAATCAGAAAGAGGATCTACTCCAATTATTTCAGCAGCAAATTCACGCCTATCTGAAAGGGAAACGATAACTTCTGTAGCGTCCTCCACAACGTGAAAATTAGTAAGAATATAATTTTCTTTTAAAATAAAGCCTGAGCCGTATGATAATGATTCTCTTTTTTGTTGAGGCATTTCTCCATATTGACGAGGCATACCAAACCTTTCGAGTATTTCATCTGGAATACCGCCATAACTGCCAGATTGTCTTTGAGTGACCTCTTTTTTTGAAGTTATATTAACAACAGCTGGTGCTGATTTTTCGACTAAAGATGAAATATCATCAGGAAGACCAGCAGCAATGAGTCCTGAGGATGTTATAGCAATAATTGTAATGCATGTATTTTTAAATAATTTAATCATTTTTTTCCTTTTTACTTAATATTCTTGACTATTTCTTGAACAGTAGACCGGTCCAAATTCCCATAAAGAGTTAGCGTTCTTCCATCTTTGAGAGGAACAAGATATATGTCCTTATTCCCATGTTTCCAATACCTTATCTTTTTAAGGTTAAATTTCTTTTTTTCAACCTGCATAATAAAATTGTGTTCGCCATTTGAATAAACTCTTCTAGATTTGTCAGTAAGGTTGAAGCCTACATTTCTTAAATCAATAGGCTGCTGATCTATAAGGTTGGAGTCATTATTAACCAAATTGAGGACATGGTTAACTAAAGTATCTTCCTTTAAATTTGCAATTTTTTGCGCTTCTGGACTGCTAATAGCAAGATTTATAAGGTCTTGCGAATCCCTATCAACACCTAACCTTGAAAAATCAGGTTGATTTATAAAAAATACTGTAAGTAAGACAGATGCAGCTGCAGTGAGGCCATTAGATAACCATAAAACTTTGTTTTTATATGACTTTTTGGCGTTAATGTCGACAACATTAGCTTGTTCTAATTTAGCAGCTGCTGAAATAACTCCATACATCGCAACTCTTTTTGAAAGATCTTTGTGATCCTTTAAAAGCCCCATCGCCTTTTCAGTTTGGTCGTTATCTAACTCACCATCATATAAAGATGAAATAATCTCATCGTATTTATCCATTTAACATTCCCTCATTAATAAATTTTAAAATTGTTTCTCTGGCTCTAAATATTCTTGATCTAACAGTTCCAATAGGAGTTCCGGTAATTAATGCTATATCTTCATAACTTTTTCCCTCAACCTCTCTAAGGACAAATGATGTTCTTAAGTTCTCCGGAAGAGTTTTGATAAATTTATTAATCGATCTAAGCGCATCTTCATGAAGTAACTCGGTCTCTATATTTTGCGGATCTTCTGATTCATATAAACGCTCATCCTCGGAAATATTAAGTTTTTGTTTTTTATAGGAGGAGCTTTGAAAATGATTCTTTGCTAAATTTATCGCTATTCTATAAAGCCAGGTAAAGAAAGCGGAGTCACCTCTAAAAGAATCAAGTGCTTTCCAAGCTTTAATAAAAGTAGTTTGTGCTAAATCTTCTGAATCTTCTTTAGATTTAGTATATGAGTATAGTGAGGAATAAACTCTAGGATAGTATTTGGTCATTAAAAAATTAAGCGCCTCCATATTTCCAGCTTTTGCTTTTTCTATTAGTTGAGAATCTTCAGTATTATTATTTTTCACTTGTATTGATTCCTTTGCATATATGACAGGCTTTTAAATCAAAAGTTTCCTAGAACAGTAAAGTTTTTTAAATTCTTGTCTATAAAGCCCTCATGTAATGAATTGCCAAGACTAACACCCTTAAAAACAAAATCGAAAAGGGTTTGATCGTCATAGTCTAGAATCTCATCCAGAACTAAAATCTCATTTGAGCTTAAATCATTCAAATTCTTTGATGAGAATTCTCTTAAAAGAAGGTCTAATTCCCTCATCCCCCTTCTGCATTTCCACTTGATTCTGTTTATTTCTCTGTTCATTGGTTAAGATATGTTTTTTATAATTTATATTTTACTTGAAAACATCAGAAGTACAGAATTTAAAAATTAAAGGATGTATAAGCCTTGATAATTTATGTGTCATGGATATTAAGGGGGAAGACGCAAAGGTTAAGGAATTTCTTCAAGGGCAAATAACATCTGATATTCAAAAAGTAGGTCTAAATACTTTGCATCTCTCGAGCATCTGCAATCAAAAAGGTCAAATAGTAGCTGATTTTATGATTTTAAGACTAGTAGATGGTTTTAAAGTGGTAATTGATAAAGAGAAATCTAAATCATTTGAGAGTGAATTGGCTCCATATGCAAAATTTTTTAAAGTACTCTTTAAGATTTCAAAACAAAATGTAATTGGTTTTGTGAATACATCATCGAATGCATCTATGTGTTTCTTAAAAAACCAAGGTTTATCATTATCTATTAGTATTAGTGAGGACTTGGTACAAAATACTTTAGACCATGATCATTGGGAGGCTGCTAATCTTATTTTAAAAAACCTACTATTAAAGCAAAATGAGTTAGGGGCTTTTAGGCCATCAGATATTAACTATGATCATTTAAGAACCTCATTTAATAAAGGCTGCTTTAGAGGTCAAGAGATAATCGCAAGAATGAAATATCTTGGAAAAGAAAAATCAACTTTTAAAGTATTTGTTACTAAAAAGAGAGTGGATTCTTTATTTGATGCAAAGATGGTGAATGTTTTAAGAGAAATTTATGTTGATAATATCTTTGTATATGCATGTATTATAAAAAGAGATATTTTTGATATTATTAAAAATAATAAGGATGTATATTTTAAGTAGCCCAGTCTATTTCAATTAGGTTATTCTCGTTAAGATAATTATTTGTTTTTGAAAAGTGCTTGCATCCAATAAAGCCCCTATAAGAAGATAAGGGTGAGGGGTGAGACGTGCAAAGCGCAAGATTTTGATTTGTATTGATTTTCGACAACAATTTCTGGGAGTTATTTCCCCATAACAAATACACAATATTTTTCTTTTCGCTAGCAAGTAGCTCCAAGGTTCCATTAATTAATTCTGACCAGCCTATTCCTGAATGAGATAGAGGAATACCCTCTTCAACACTTAGATAGGTATTAAGAAGTAAAACACCTTGTTCTGCCCAAAGTGTAAGATCTGGATTGTTGTTATGTATAGAAATATCTGAAGATATTTCTTTAAAAATATTTCTCAAAGATTTAGGTATTTTATGCCCTGCATTTGATGAAAAAGACAGGCCATTGGCTTGGCCTTTTGTTGGATATGGATCTTGTCCAAAAATTACAACTTTAACCTTGTCTAACGGACATTTATTGTAAGAATTAAAAAGGAGGTTATTTGGTGGATATATATTTTTTCCGCTCTGTCTTTCTAATTCAATTCTATCAACTATGTTAAAAATGTTTTCAATATCAAGATATTTTGAAAGTGAATTAAGCCAATTATTGTCTATTATTAATTTGTCTAAATCAGTCATATTTTATTAAAAATCTTATCCACAGAATCTGTGGATAAAGTTATGGATAACTTTATTTATAACACATGAAACCCTTATTTATAAGGCTTTAAGTAAAGTTGATCAAATTTTGTACAATTTTATAATAAATTACCGCATATCAATTATTTATGTATATTATCGTAATTACACTAACAAATTAAATACTTATATACTTATAATCTATTATCACTAAAAACTTCTGTTGACAAGTATTTATTTTTTGTAAATTATATACATCAAGCATAGATGCTATAAAGCGGCACTTTGTGGAGGGGTTGGAGAATATTTATACTAACTATTTATGCAAAGCCTAACACTTAAGACATGCTCAATAGATTCTATATCTTTTACAATTTCCTCTGATGGGTTTTGATCCAAATCAATAAGATTGATTGCAATATCATCCCTACTCTTATTTGTCATATCAGTAATATTAAGATGAGATGAGGCGATCTTATCAGCTATTTTTCCTATCATTCCAGGTTCATTTTTATTAATTATAACCATCCTAAAATTATCGGTTCTTCCAAGCTTAATTGGAGGAAAATTTACTGAATTTATAATTGTGCCATTTGCTAAAAAATTCGATACTTGCTCAGCAGCCATTGTTGCACAGTTCACCTCTGCTTCTTTTGTGCTTGCTCCCAAATGAGGTAATAAAATTACATCACCATTTTCTGAAGCTCTATCTATTAATTCAGGTGTGGGAAAGTCTGTTACATACCTTGATATCTGCTTTGATTTCAGAGCACCTATAACGTCATTATTATTAACAATGCCTCCTCTTGATAAATTTATTATCTTGGCACCCTTTTTTATAATATTTAATGTTTTTGAAGAAATGAGGTCTTTTGTAGACTCAAGCAAAGGAACATGAAGGGAAATATAGTCAGAATTTGAAAGAAGTGCCTCCAAGGTATCGGCTTTTTCAACTTCTTTTGGCAATCTCCACGCTGCATCAACGGATATGTATGGGTCGTAGCCTATAATCTTCATACCCATTATGTTGGCAGTTTGTGCCAATAATGATCCAATAGCTCTAAGCCCAACTATTCCAAGCGTTT
>CAJQGY010000051.1 GCA_905478015.1 uncultured SAR86 cluster bacterium | reverse complement strand
AGATGATTTTTCAATAATATATCCAAGCTCAACTGCCTGTTTGAGGACCTGAAGTCTTTTAATTCTAGATGCGTATTTCTGCGGAACAAGAGATATAGCATGCTCTTGAGATATCTCATCACCATCAAAATATTCAACCATAAAAGTTAAAAGAAAAAAATATTTATAAACATCGGATCTAAAAAACGTTAATATTGAAGACTTTTCATCATCGAGTAGAAGAATTAGTAATTTTTTAATTATAGGCAAGGCATTTTTAAGATGACTTAGCTGTTGTTCGTTATTATTTTTTAAATGATCAATAAGTTCATCATTTTTCATAACTTCTCCACAATCTTATTTTAAATATACATGTGCAGTTCTGATGTCGATATGAGACTAATAAATATATATATTAATTATAAATGAATTATATTATCAGAATTAACATAGGAATTAGTACATATCAGTTTCATCTATATATTAAATATACTTATATTTTATATATAGAAAGATCATGTCTATTGAGATGAGAAGATCTTAATTTATTAAAGTTGTTTTTATGCATATTTTTAAATAAGTCTTTAAATCTATTTGACTCTATCTCAATATCATAATTATCGTTAAAATCTTTAAGATATTTATAGCTCTTTGCACTTGACTGATAAAGATTATCGATAAGTTTTAGGTTTTTGTTAACTATATTTTTATCAAAATTTAAGAAATTCATTAATCCAAAAAGGGTGTCTATGGTCCCTTTAACTTTTCCCTCAAAGCTGTGACCGGCAATGTGAGGTGTTGCAATATAACAATCCATAATTGAATTTTTTAGATGGGGCTCATTCTCCCAAACATCAGCTATATAATTCTGTTTACTTTTTAAGATATCTACTTCAGATACTATACCCCCTCTTGAGGTATTGATAATGGAATGGCTGTTTGATTTTTCTAGAAATTCAGTATCTACCAAGTTATTTGTTGCAAATTTTGTCACGTAAGTTAAGGGGGTATGAATGGTTATGATTTCAGCTTGCATAATTTCTGAAATACTACTTAGAACATTACTGTTTAAAAAAGGATCATAAGCAATATTATTAATATTTAAATTATCTAAAATATTTTTAAGTCTCTTTCCAATATTGCCGTACCCAATTATGCCCACCGTATCAGTTTCTTTAAAGATTTTGTCTTTTTTAAGTTGGTAGAGTGAAGATAAAACATAATTGCATACTGAGAATGAATTACAGCCTTTGGCATTGAACCAAATTATATTATTGGTATCTAAGTAATTAGTGTCAATATGATCTATGCCAGCGGTGGCTGAGCCAATCCATTTAATATTCGAAGATAAAAGAAGTTGTTTATTTACATTGGTGTGTGATCTGACTAAAAGCGCATCTGCATCAACAATATTTGAATTGACTATATCTGCTGTCTCGAGGAAGTTTATAGAGGCATCATCAAAACCTCTTAGAAGAGGGAATATTGTATCAATATCTTTAATAGAGATATCAGCTACAATTTTCATTCTAATTTTTACTACTAGGAAAAGTTAGGGATTTTAACCAACCAAGAAGTGTATTATCTTTTAACGAATGTTTATCAAGTAAATCAAAATCCATAGCTAACTTTTTTGGATCACTAAAGAAATTAGCTCTGGAATTAAAATCTTGATCATCAATAGATTTAACAAATCTTGCTGGGTTGCCAGCAAAAATCGTGTTAGCTGGAACATTTTTAGTTACTACAGAACCTGCACCAATTATGCTATTTTCTCCAATTGTTACCCCTTTGCAAATAATTGCGCCATCTCCAATCCACACATTATCTTTAAGAATAACCGGTTTTGTATTACCAACTGGTTCTGCGCGATCATATATCCCATGCCAATCAGCATCTGAAATATAAGCTCCATGAGCAATCATGCAAGAATCTCCTATAGAGATGCTTTCTGCTGCCATTATTCTAACTCCAGGAGTAATTAAGCAATATTTGCCTACTTCTATTGAACCGCTCCACCCTCCTACATTCCATGCAGTAAATTGAATGTAAGCATCAGGCGCTCCAATTAAAGTTGGATAATCATCAATTGAAATATTGGTACCAAATAATTTTATAAACCTTGGTTTAAAGAAGGCCCCACCTTTTCCTAATCTCAGAAATTGTGGCTTTAGAAAATGATCAACATAAATATTTATAAGCCTATTTGTAATTTTTTTTAACCAATAAGGTCTGTTATCTTTTCTAATAATAATCTCCAAAAAAAATACATTTTAATATGATAAAGTAGCAAAAAATTATTTATTAAGAAAAATTGTTTAGATTGCACGCTTTTGAATTCAAAAAACTGATACAAATTGGGATTCCTATATTGGGATCACAGCTTTCTTATATGTTGATGGGTACTACTGATACTATAGTTGCTGGAAGAGCAAGTTCAGCAGATTTAGCTGGTCTGGGGGTTGGGTCTGCAATATTTAATACTATTTGGTTTTTGATTGCTGGTGTAATTTTTGCTGTTACTCCAATAGTTGCACAGCTTTACGGATCAAAAAAATATGAAAAAATAGGCAAGAAACTTAGAGAAGCTTTATGGATTTCATTTTTTCTTGGATTAGCGGTATGTATTATTTTATTTTTTATGGGAAACTTTTTATCTTATTTACCAATTGATAATTCAATCACCTCTATATCTAGCTCATATCTTAAAGCTCTATCTGTTGGCATTATTTTTATGACGATATTTACTACTCTTAGGTGTTATAGCGAGGGTATGGCTCTTACAAGACCTGTATTTTATATAGCTTTTTTTGGAATGTTGCTTAATATTCCTCTTGATATAATTTTTGTATATGGGTACTTTGGTATTCCAAAACTTGGGGGAGTTGGATGTGGAATAGCAACAACTCTAGTATCTTTTCTTATGATGTTAACTCTGATTTTTTATATACATTTATCAAAAAACTATAGTTCCACAAAGCCATTTTCTGAGTTCACTCCTCCTTCACTGGAAACTACCAAAGAAATTTTTAAATTAGGCACTCCTATTGGTTTTGGAATTTTTATTGAATTGAGTATGTTCTCAGGGGCAGCTCTTATTTTGGGTAGTCTTGGTGAGACTATTGTTGCTGGTCATTACATAGCATTAAATATAGCAAGCTTGTTTTTTATGCTTCCACTATCTATTGGTTTGGCAGCTGCTACAAGAGTTGGTAATCTTGTTGGAGAAGATAATTATGCACAAGCAAAAATTGCATCTTATTCAACTATTTATTTGTGCATAATTGGTTCTATTATGACTTGTTTAACAATTTTGCTAGTGAGAGACCAGATTGTATATCTATATAGCAATGATTTAAATGCAATAAATATTGCGACTAGCTTACTTATTTTTGCAGCTATATTTCAACTTCCTGATGGAATACAAATGGCAGCAGTTGGAAGTTTAAGGGGCTTTAAAGATACCTTTGCTCCCATGATACTATTATTCATATCTTATTGGATGTTTGCTATACCAGCTGGTTATTTTTTAACAATGTATGGTTTTAGCGAGCCGTTTGGGGCAGCTGGAATGTGGGTTGGTATGATTATCGGTTTAACAATATTTTCAATCTTATCAATACTAAGATTAAGATGGGTAATTAAAAAGAAGTTATTTTTTAAATTTAACGACCGAGAACCTCTGCCACTTTAGAACCAATATCGACTAAGTTTTCAGCTATATGCACACCGCAATCTTTTAAAGTTTTTATTTTATCTGATGCTGTACCCTTGCCACCAGCAATAATAGCACCAGCATGACCCATTCTTTTTCCAGCGGGTGCTGTTTGACCTGCAATATAGGATATTACTGGTTTGGTGACATGATTCTTAATGTATTCTCCTGCTTCTTCTTCAGCAGAACCACCAATCTCACCAACCATTACTATTGCTTGAGTTTGAGAATCATCCTCAAACATCTTTAAAATATCAATAAATGATGATCCAGGTATAGGATCTCCACCAATACCAACGCAAGAACTTTGACCCATTCCCAAATCAGTAGTTTGTTTTACCGCCTCATAAGTTAGTGTGCCGGATCGAGAGATAATTCCAATTGATCCTGGTATATGAATGCTTGCTGGCATAATACCCATTTTGCCCTTGCCAGGAGTAATTATCCCAGGACAGTTTGGTCCTATTAAGGTTATGCCTAGCTCATCAACTCTCTTTTTAACCACTAACATATCAAGAGTTGGAACTCCTTCAGTTATACAAATTATAAGTTTAATTCCTGATTCAGCTGCTTCTAGAATTGAATCCTTGCAAAATGGTGCTGGTACAAATATTAATGATGCATTGGGGTCAACATTTTTTACAGCTTCTTGAACTGTATCAAATACGGGTTTGCCAAGATGGGTTTTTCCGCCTTTGCCGGGTGTTACGCCTCCAACAATATTAGTACCATACTCTATGGCTTGCTCAGAATGAAGCGTAGCTTGTGATCCAGTAAATCCTTGAACTAAAACTCTAGTATCATCATTTATTAATATACTCATTTTGATAACTCCACTGCTTTTTTAGCTGCTTCAGCTAAATCATTTTTACTTTCTATTTTTACACCTGATTCTAATAGTATTTGTGAACCAATTTCTGCGTTATTACCTTCAAGCCTAACCACTACCGGTATTTCTACACCTACCTCCTCAATTGCAGCAAGAATTCCTTCAGCTATAAGATCGCATCTTACAATTCCACCAAAGATGTTGACCAAAACTACTTTTACTTCTGGGTCTGCCAATATTAGTTTAAATGCCTTAGCAACTCTTTCTTGTGTTGCAGTACCTCCAACATCTAAAAAATTTGCTGGATTACCACCATAAAATTTAATAGTATCCATTGTTCCCATTGCTAAACCGGCGCCATTTACCATGCATCCAATATTTCCATCTAATGAAACATAGCTCAAATCATTTTTTGCTGCCTCAGACTCTCTGGGATCTTCTTGAGACGAGTCATGCATTTCTTCAATTTCAGGTTGCCTATAGATAGCATTTGAATCAATATTAATTTTTGCATCTAAACAATGCAGTTTACCGCCACTGGTAATTACTAGTGGGTTAATTTCTAAGAGTGCTAAGTCTTTTTCAACAAACAACTTCATTAAATTTAAAAGCATGGGTGTAAATTGTTTTGTTTGCTGAGGGTCTAAACCTAAAACTTTTGCAATTTTTCTAGCTTGAAAAGGTTGGGCCCCTGTAAGAGGGTCAATGCTCTCATAAATAATTTTGTCCGGTGTGTTTGCAGCAACCTCTTCAATATTTACACCTCCTTCGCTTGATCCAATAAATACAATCTTCTTAGATGCCCTATCAACAACTGCACTCAAATAGAGCTCACTTGCTATGTCTGTACATTCTTCTATTAGTATTGAGTTTACTAATTGCCCATTTACATCTGTTTGATATGTTACAAGCCTTTTTCCGAGCCATTTTTTTGCAAACTCTCTTGCATCATCTGGATTTTCTACCAATATAACTCCACCTGATTTACCCCGTCCACCAGCATGAACCTGAGCTTTTACAACCCATTTTGAACCCCCAATATCTCTACATGCTTTTAAAGCATTTTCTGGGTCATCTATTACTATACCTTTTGAAACTGGCAGATTGTATTGGTTAAATAATTCCTTTCCTTGATATTCATGTAAGTTCATCTTTTTCTATTCCCAATATGTATTGCTTGATTACTAACTGATAATGCGGCCTCGTGAAGAGCTTCAGAAACTGTAGGATGACTAAATATAGTTAGTCCTAGATCTTCTGAGCTTGCACCAAACTCCATTGAAATTAAGGCCTGTTGAACAATTTCTGCTGCAGATGGACCAAACACATGAACTCCTAAAATAGTGTCTGTTTTTGCATCTGATATTAACTTAACAAAACCAGTTGATTGATCAACTGCTAAAGCTCTGCCGCTAGCTGCAAATGGAAATTTACCAATTTTATAGTCTATCCCTTCTTCAGTTAGCTCCTTTTCATTTTTTCCGACCCATGCAATTTCTGGATGAGTATATATAACTGATGGGACTAAATCGTAGTTCATTTCAGCATGTTTACCGGCAATTCTCTCCGCGACAACTATACCTTCTTCGCTACCTTTATGAGCAAGCATAGGACCTCTTACAACATCACCAATAGCCCAAACATTATTTAACTCTGTCTGACAATGATCATCAACATTTATAAAGCCCTTGGCATCAATATTAATGCCTGAATTTTCTTCAAAAACATTATAACTATTGGGGCTTCTACCTACAGCTACAACTAATTTATCAAAGTTCATATCAACTGAGCCTTCTGAGTTCTCATAAGTAATTTCTACACCGCTCTTGGTTTTTTTTGAAGCAACAAGTTTGCATCCAAGTTTTATATCTAACCCTTGATTAATGAACTCTTTAAATGTCTCTTTAGAGATATCTTTATCTGTCATTGGTAAGAAGTCATCCATAGCTTCAATAACCGTAACCTTTGAGCCTAACCTTGCCCAAACACTTCCAAGCTCAAGCCCAATCACTCCAGCTCCTATTACGCCTAATGTCTTTGGAACTTTGTTTAGCTCAAGAGCACCTGTGCTATCAATAATATTAGCTTTATCAAATTTAGCTGATCCTATTTCAATTGGAGATGAGCCAGTAGCAATAATAATATGTTTAGTTTCTATAATTTCAGTAGATTTATTGGCATATGTAACCTCGACTTTTCCTTCAGAAATAACTTTTCCTTCACCAGATATTGATTGAACTTTATTACCAATGAAAAGTCCTGAGATGCCATCGGTAAGTTTTTTTACAATACTATTTTTTCTATCCATCATTTCAGCAATATCCAAGTCAACTTTAGAGATTCCAATTCCATGAGATTTTAAATTTTCTTTTGCATCGTGGTATCTGTGAGATGAATCAAGTAATGCCTTAGAGGGGATACAGCCAACATTTAGACATGTGCCACCGAGAAGTGGTTTCTCTTCATTATTTAATTCCTTCTCAATACAAGCGGTTTTTAAGCCTAATTGAGATGCTCTAATCGCTGAAACATAACCAGCTGGACCTGAACCTATAACAACTACATCGTACATATTTTTCCTTTTATAAATTTAGCAATAAACGCTCTGGTGACTCTAACTGCTCCTTAATTGATACTAAGAAAGAAACAGCCTCTTTTCCATCCAAAAGTCTGTGATCATAACTCATTGCAAGATACATCATAGGCCTTATTTTAACATTGCCATCAACTGCAACTGGTCTATCTTGAATAGAATGCATCCCAAGAATAGCAGTTTGAGGAGCGTTAAGAATTGGGGTTGATAATAGTGAACCGAAAACACCTCCATTTGATATTGTGAATGTTCCACCCTGCATTTCGTCCATAGATAACTTGCCATCCCTAGCTTTTACCGAGTAATTAAGAATAGATTTCTCTATTTCTGATAACGACTGCATATCTGCATCCTTTATAACAGGCACAACAAGGCCTCTTTCAGTTGAAACTGCTACGCCAATATCTTGGAATCCATGATAAACAATATCAGAGCCATCAATTGAGGCGTTTACAAGAGGGTACTTCTTAAGAGCTTGTACGGCGGCAATAACAAAAAAGCCCATAAAGCCAAGCTTAACCTCATGTTGTTTTAAAAACTCTTCGCCGTACTTAGCTCTTAGGTCTTTTATTGGTTGCATATCAACCTCATTAAATGTTGTCAGCATAGCTGTATTTTGCTTAACGGTAAGGAGCCTATCAGCAATGGTTGCTCTTAATCTTGACATTGGAACTCGTTTTTCAGTTCTGCCAGAAATTGGACTTGTAGATTTTTTAGTTTGATGCTTTTCAGGTGATTCTGATTTTTCTAAATGTTTTATAACATCTTCTTTCGTCACTCTATTACCTTTGCCTGAAGATTTAATTTCAGACTTATCAAGGTTATTTTCACTTATAAGTTTTTTTGCTGCGGGCCCTGCTTTCTTCAATAAATTTTCTTCAATAGGCTTTTGTTCAGAGGTCTTATTAACTTTTAAATCTTGTTGCGTTGACTCTGTTGAAGAGTTATCAAACTCTCCAATAATTTCTGCACTAAGAACTATATCTCCCTCTGCTTTGATAATTTTTGATAACTTGCCCTCATTTGGAGCAACAACCTCTAACACAACTTTGTCTGTTTCAATTTCGGCAATGATTTCATCCTGCTTTACTATATCTCCCTCTTTTTTTAACCAGTTTGCAATTGTTCCATCGGCTACAGATTCTGGAAAAGTTGGTGCTTTTATTTGTATTGTCATAATATTATTTTAGAGCTAATGCTACTAAATCCTCTTGTTGTTTTAAATGTAATTTCATCATACCTACAGCCGGTGCGGCGGCGGCAGCCCTGCTAATTAAACTGATTTCTAATTTCTTATTTGACCTATCAAGAACTCTTTGTATTCTATGTCGATGACTGAACCAAGCACCTTGGTTCGCTGGTTCTTCTTGACACCAAACAACCTCAGTCATATTTGTATAAGCTTTTAAATAAGCCTCTAGATCATCATAAGGGAAAGGGTAAAGTTGCTCTATTCTTATTACAGCAATATCATCTATTCCTAAACTTTTTCTTTCTTTTATCAAGTCATAATAAACTTTTCCTGAACAAAGAATGATCTTTCTAATTTTAGCTTTATTTAGTTTTTTATCGTCAATTACGCATTCAAAAGAACCATTGACTAAGTCGTCTATCTTAGAAGTTGCATCAGGGTTTCTTAATAAGCTTTTCGGGGAAATAACTACCAAAGGAGTTCTTAGTTTTCTGATTGCCTGTCTTCTTAATAAATGAAATATTTGTGATGGTGAGCTAGGAACACAGACTTGAATATTTTCTGATGCACATAATTGAAGAAATCGTTCGATCCTTGCACTACTGTGCTCTGGACCTTGGCCTTCATAGCCATGTGGCAATAACATAACCAATCCAGATAATCTTTCCCATTTATGCTGAGCTGAAACAATAAACTGATCAATAACAACTTGAGCACCATTTACAAAATCACCAAATTGAGCTTCCCAGATAACTAAACCAGTTGGCCATGTTGCAGAGTAGCCATACTCAAAACCCAACACTGCTTCTTCGGAGAGCAGGGAGTCATAAATATCAAACTTTGTATTATTTTTACTAGCAATCTTTGAAAGAGGAATGTGGCCTTCGCCTGTTTCCTTGTCAAAAACACATGCGTGTCTATGAGAAAAAGTTCCTCTCCTTACATCCTGACCAGTTAATCTGATTGGGTAACCTTCAGAAAGCAAAGAAGCATACGCCATTATTTCGCCATAACCCCAATTAAATTCAATGCTTGAATTAGACATCAAATCTCTGTCTTTAAAAATTTTAGATGCTTGGGTGCCCAGATTAAATTTTTCCGGAATCTTGCAAATTTCTGCTCCTAAATCTAAGGCTGTTTTCTTTTGTATAGAAGTTTCTGTTTTTTCCCACCATTTATTATCAATATATTCATCCCAATCAAACCAAAGCTCTTCATTGGGCTTGTTAGCTAAATTTTTCGCAACAGAAACACCAGATTCTAAGGATTTTCTATAACTAGATCGAACTGCAGCTGTTTGATCAGAAGATATTAAGCCCTCTCTTATAAGCTTGTCTTCGTACTGAGTAAGAACAGATGGGTGATTTTTTATCTTCTGATACATTAATGGCTGAGTTGCTGAAGGATCATCTGCTTCGTTATGACCTCTTCGTCTGTAGCAGAATAAATCAATGACAACGTCTTTATTGAATTCTTTTCTATACTCCACAGCTACTTTAACCGCTTTTACAACCATCTCTGGATCATCGCCATTAACATGTATGACAGGAGCTTGAATAATTTTTGCTACATCAGTTGAATAGTCAGTTGATCTAGAATCTTTTTTACTACTTGTGGTAAATCCAATTTGATTATTAACAATAATATGAATAGTTCCGCCAACATTAAAACCTCTTGTCTGTGACATTTGTAGTGACTCCATCACTACTCCTTGCCCAGAGAAAGAAGCATCACCATGAAGAAGAACTGGAATAACTTTTTTTCTTTCTTTATCATCCAAGCGATCCTGTCTTGCTCTAACAGACCCCAAAACAACAGGATCAACTATTTCTAAATGAGAGGGATTACTATTTAAAGACACATGGACTTCACCACCCTTGGTTATAAGGTTAGATGAAAAGCCTAAATGGTATTTAACATCTCCTGTATTTGCTCCTGTAATTTCATAATCTTCACTAAATGCAGCAAATAATTCTGAAGGAAGCTTGCCCAGCACATTAACAAGAAGATTGAGTCTTCCTCTATGAGCCATACCGAAGCAAATTTGATTTGCTCCAAGCTCTCCACAGTTCTGTATTACAGCATCCACTAAAGGTATTAACGACTCTGCGCCATCTATGCCAAACCTTTTCATACCTGGATATTTTGCAGCTAGATATTTTGCAAGGCCTTCAGCAGAATTAAGTCTTTCATATATGTGTAACTTTTCTTCTGTAGAGAACGAATATTTTCCAAGCTTAGATTCAAATTTTCTTTGGAACCATTTTCTCTCATTAGAATTCATTATGTGGTTGTATTCGATTCCAATATTCCCACAGTATATGACTTTTAAAGACTCAATAATCTCTCTAAGAGTAGCTCTTTCTTTACCAATTTGTAGAGTATCTGTATAAAACTCATCATCTAAGTCGTTGTTGGAAAGACCATGAAATTTTAGATCTAAATCTTCAATATCCGCCCTATCCATCATGCCTAATGGATCTAAATTTGCTTTTTGATGACCTCTATTTCTAAATGATTGAATCAGCCTAATAACTTTAGCTTGTCTAGCATCTGGGACACTTTCATTATGACCTGCATGCCTAGTCATATTTCTAAACTCATCAATTATATGTTGATGAGAAATTTCGTCTTCTTTATTAGAATTAGATTCTAGATCATCAAAAAAAATTTTCCAATCAGTTGGGAGTTGATCTTTATCAATTAAATATTGCTCATACATATTTTCAAGATAGGCAGAATGGCCTCCTGAAATGTGCGAACTCTCCCAAAATTCCCCCATTGATAAACTCATTTTTAATTTATTTTCTATGCCCTCTCACTTGCAATGATATTTTTCTTGTTTTTTAAAAGCATGCTTTTTATTTCTCCAATAGCCTTATTTGGATTCAAGCTTTTAGGACAAACACTTACACAATTCATTATTCCGTGACATCTATAAACACTAAAAGGATCGGAGAGATCTTCCAGCCTTTCATCTGTACTTAAATCTCTGGTATCAGCAAGGAATCTATATGCTTGAAGCAATGCTGCTGGGCCTACAAATTTATCTGGATTCCACCAAAAAGAAGGGCAGCTAGTTGAACAGCATGCACAAAGAATACATTCATAAAGTCCATCAAGCTTATCTCTATCAGCTGGAGATTGAAGCCTCTCTTGCTCAGGTGCGGTTGTGTCGTTTTGTAAGAATGGTTTTATTTTTTCATATTGAGCATAAAATTCTGACATATCAACTACCAAATCTCTTATGACAGGAAGACCTGGTAATGGTCTTAATTCAATTTTATTTCCTTTTAAAACTGAAGAAATGGGAGTAATGCATGCAAGTCCATTTTTTCCATTGATACTCATACCATCAGAGCCACAAACACCCTCTCTGCATGATCTTCTGTATGATATTGATTCATCACTTTCTTTTAAAAGATGAAGTAAGTCTAAAATCATGATATCTCTAGAAGGTTTATCAACATTATAAGTTTTCATATAAGGAAACTTATCTTTCTCTGGATTATATCTGTAAAGACTAATTTCTAATTTACTCATATTAGTAAGACCTCACAGCTGGAGGAAACGGATCAACCTGATTTGGTGAAAAATTTACTTCTCTTTTCGAAAGAGTTTTAGTTTTTGGATCATACATTGAATGGCATAACCAGTTTTCATCATCCCTATCTGGGTAATCATCCCGAGCATGGGCACCTCTACTTTCATTCCTCTCTAGAGCTGCGATAGCAGTAGCTTCAGCCACTTCTAAAAGATTTTGAAGTTCAAGAGCTTCGACTCTATTAGTATTAAAAGCAGCGCTTTTATCGGCAACAAATAGATTATCAGTCTTTTCCCTTATTTCTTTTAATTCCTCAACACCTTTTTTCATGAATTCACCCCTTCTAAACACACCAAAATAGTTCTGCATACATGTTTGTAACTGCCTTTTGACTTCAGCAGTTTGATAGCCTGATGAGGATTCATTTAATTTATTCAATCTTTCTAAAGATTCATCAACATCTGAAGCTGATGAACTTTCTACTCCGCCTCCAGATTTAATTTCTTCTTGTATATGTTTTCCAGTGGCGCGCCCAAATACTACAAGATCAAGCAAAGAATTCCCACCCAATCTATTTGCCCCGTGAACTGAAACGCATGCTGCTTCACCTGCAGCATAAAGACCTGGTATTGTTAAATCTTTATTATCTAATCTTTGAAAAGCTTGACCATTAACATTTGTTGGAGTTCCTCCCATCATATAATGACATGTTGGTATGACAGGAATTGGTTCATAGATCGGGTCAACATGAGCAAAAGTTCTTGATAATTCACATATTCCAGGAAGTTTTGCATTCAATACATCCGCACCAAGATGATCTAACTTCAAGAAAACATGGTCCTTGTTCTCACCACATCCTCTTCCTTCTAAAATTTCTAATACCATAGATCGAGCAACAACATCTCTTCCTGCAAGATCCTTAACATTTGGAGCATAGCGCTCCATAAATCTTTCTCCATCTGCATTAACTAAATAACCACCTTCTCCTCTACAACCTTCTGTAACAAGAGATCCAGCGCCATATATTCCAGTTGGATGAAATTGCCACATTTCCATATCTTGAGCTGGAAAGCCTGAACGCAAGGCCATTCCCAAACCATCTCCAGTATTAATTAAGGCATTAGTTGTAGAAGCATAAATCCTTCCAGCTCCGCCAGTAGCAAGAACTGTAGCTTGAGCTTTTAGATATGCCACCTCCCCAGATTCAATGGAAAAAGCAATCACACCAGTAACTTCATTTTTTGAATTTTTTACTAGATCAACCGCAAACCATTCGTTCAGAAAATTTGAGCCTTCTTTAATATTATTTTGATATAAAGTATGAAGTAATGCATGGCCTGTTCTGTCAGCTGCTGCGCAAGTTCTTGCAGCTTGACCTCCTTTTCCAAAATCTTTAGATTGACCTCCAAATGGTCTTTGATAAATCCTTCCATTATCAAACCTTGAGAATGGTAGACCCATATGCTCAAGCTCAAATACAGCTTTAGGACCCTCAGAACACATATATTCTATTGCATCTTGATCACCAATAAAATCAGCCCCTTTAACTGTATCGTACATATGCCATCTCCAATCATCGTTAGGGTCAGCACTTTGGATAGCACAAGTGATCCCACCCTGAGCAGATACAGTGTGCGATCTTGTTGGAAAAACTTTTGAAACAACCGCTGTCTTAAGTCCAGATTTAGCAAGCTCCAAAGAAGCTCTCATCCCAGAACCTCCTCCACCTATTATGAGTGCATCAAATTCTAGAGTTTTGATATTTGAAGAGTTGTATTTATGCATATTTAGAACCAGATAATATAAAAGTAAGAGATTGTTAGAGCAAAACCTATCGCTACAAAGAAGAATTCATAAGTTTTTCTAATAGTATTGGCAACTCCCCCCAAACCATCTGATAAAAAACCCAAAGTTCTTTTGGTTAAATAATCAGTGCCGACTGTCCATAAACCAATAAACCCATGAATATTTGCAAGTAAAATAAATAAAGTCGCTAAAACTTTAAATAGAATATTCTTTTCAAAAAAAATAAAATTTAATTGATTTGATAGATATAAAAACTCTAAGTAAATAACAAATACCAAGAAATACAAAGCGCTATATCTTTGTGCATACCAAAATAACCTTCCTAAATTCATATGAACATCCATACGGTTAATAAGGCATCAATAAGAAATAGAATCAATGTTATTACTGAAGACCTTTGTGATGATGCAAGACTTTCACTAATTAAGTGAAAATCCATAAGCATGTGTCGAACTCCAGTAAAAATATGATATTTAAAAACTAAAATGAGCATCAAGATGAAAGACTTAAATACAATATTGGTATCAAAGAGTTGGGTAATTGAATTGTATGAACTTTGTGAGTAAGAAAGTTCCATTAAAGCATAAACTGAAACAGGCAAGACAAGGAAAAAAATTATTATTCCACTAACTCTATGGGTTATGGACAGTAAAGCAGTTAGAGGTAGCTTTATCTTTAAAAGGTTTATATTAACTGGTCTTTTATTCATATTATAAAAGTAAACAAATGTTGATTTTATGCTGTTATTTACGGGGTGATTATACCCTAGATTAAAATAAAAAATGGAACTATACAGTTCAAAAAACTACTTTTTATTTTTCTTGACGTGCTTCATCAACCTTTGTTTCTTTTTAATCTGCCTATCAGTTAATTTATTCACTTTATTCTCGAAAGGATTTTTAGATTTTCTAAAAAATATTCTTAACTGTATGCTTTTAAGTTTAAGAGTTTCTCTAAATGAATTTTCTAAATAACGTTTATAATTTTGTGGAATCTTACTTTCGTTATTAGAGTGAATCACAAATGTTGTTGGATTGATGCCAGCAAAATGAACATATCTTAATTTTAATTGTCTTCCGCCTACTGATGGAGGAGCGCTGGAATTAATAAATGCTGCCAAAAGTTTATTCAACTCTGAAGTTGTATAAGATTTTTTTGATCTTGTTATTAATTGATCAAGATTTCTAAAAAGTCTCTTAAAGCCTCTTCCTTTAATTCCTGAAATTTCTAGCTTAATAAAATCAGCTACAAAATTTGATTGAGCTCTCTTTGAGCTATACATATCATCTTTATCTTTTCTGCTTAATAAATCAATTTTATTAAAAGCAATAAGAATTGGTTTGCCTGTTTCACATACCATATTAATAATCTTTAAATCTTGATCTACAATCCCCTCTGAAGCATCACATAAAAATAAGACAACATCTGACTCCTCAACAGAATGCATTGCTCTAACGTATGAAAAATACTCTACTTTGTGGCTTGTTTTATAGCCTTTGCGAATACCAGCAGTATCAATAAAAATATAATCATTTCCATCAATTTCAAAAGGAATACTAATTGAGTCAATGGTTGTTCCTGCAATCTCAGAAACAATCAATCTATCTTCATTGATAAACTTATTGATAAAAGTTGATTTGCCTGCATTAGGTCTGCCTATAACAGCTATTCTCTTTCCCTCAGGATACTCTAGCTTTTCTTTAGGCAGCTTGCCTTTTAGCAAGGCTCTAAGCTCTTTAATATTTAAGGAATGCTCCGCGCTGACCTCAATAAGTTCTTTAATTCCTCTTTTTGATAAATCATGAACTAGCTGACTATCAGACTTTTTATCTGATTTATTTACAACGGTGATAAATTCTTTATTTAGCTTTCTTAAGCCTTCTAAAATATCAAGATCTTCATTGTTTAAATCTTGGGATCCATCTAATACAAAGATAATTAAGTTAGACTCCTCCGCAGCTATCCATGCCTGATCTGCAATATCTTCTTTGAGAATTGATTCATCTTTTGCAATTCCTCCAGTATCAATAACAAAGAAGCGGTTTTCGCCAAACTCAATATAACCGTAGTTTCTATCTTTTGTTAAACCAGAATAGTCAGATACTATAGCCTTTCTTGTTCTTGTAAGTTTATTAAAAAGTGTAGATTTGCCAACATTTGGCCTGCCGATTATTGCAATTGATGTAAACATATTTCAATCATTTTATAATGATAATGAAAATAGACTAAAACTATCATCAACAACATAAATTGCATTGCCTCTTGATGACAAGTATTTAAGAGGCTGCTTAGATATTTTCTTTCTTCCAACTGTTTTTCCATTTATTGGATTTATTATATGGAGATACCCCTCATTATCACCCACCAAAAGGTTGCCTTTAAAAGAGATTGGATTACTTAAAGACCGATTAAGATATTCATCAGAACTCCATGATTCCTCTAAAGTCTTATTAGAGTATGTAATAATTTTTGAATTATTCTCTACAACTATTATCAGCCCTTTAGTAATTACAGGTGAATAGAAAGAAGATGCCTCTGATTTCCATATTGATCTTTTTTGAGATTGATCAAAAATATTAAGATTGCCTTGATAATTTACGGCATATATAAGTGAGCCTGCAATAACAGGATTTGAATCTGCATCAACTAGATTATCTAGTTCTGATGTTCCAGATACATAAGAAATAGCACCGTCCCATAAAGGAAAACCAGTGGCAAGCTGAAAAACGACCAATCTACCGTTATCAAATGTTGCAATAACCTTATCATCGTCTATTACAGGGCTACTACTTCCACGAACAGTTAATAGTGGTAGTTGTGATCTGTAAGACCAAACTATTTCTCCACTATTTTTATCAAGAGCTATTAACTCACCGGCACTTGTTTTTACAATTACAACAGATGCATCAATTGCAGCTTGAGATAGAACACCTGCTTTTACATTTTTAGACCATAATTTTGAACCATCATTTTGATCATAAGATATAACATTTCCTAATTTATCTGAAACAACAACCACCCCAAAGCCTGAAGCAGTTCCAGAAGAGAGCTCAGATTCTTGTATTGTCCACAAAAGATTGCCGGAGCTAGCTTCATAAGAATTTATGCTGCCAGTCTCATCAGAAAAAAATAACTTATCTGCAGAAAAGCTTGGTATAAAATTTCCTAAATCATTGGTGCCAGAAAATTTAATTTTCCAATTCTCAGAAATATTTTCACTATTATTAACAGCAACTAAGGGCATTGGTTCATCAATATCAACCTCAGCATTTTCCCAAAATTTCATAGAAGAAATGGAAGAACAAGATGTTAAAAAAAAGAAGAAAAGTGGGTAGCAATATTTTAATTTCATTTATTGCTCTAAACTAATATTTGCTATTTTGATTGATATAATTGATTTGGCTTGTTGGTCGCTATACTTCTCTTTAGCAAATTCATATTGCTCAAGGCTCCTAATATTATCCTGTTTTGCAGCAAAAATATCGCCAAGTAATTCATGAATGTAAGCATTTGTTGATTCTTCGGAATAGTTAGATAATTCAGATAATGCCTTATCATGCTCTTCTAAATGCATGTATATTCTTGCTATACTAACTCGCGCAATCTTGTTAAAAAACTTATTACCATTGAAGCCATCTGTTAAGTTTTTAAGATTTAAGAAAATATTTATGCTTTGATCATAATTACCTTTTTCTGCATTTTCAGCCCCTTTATTGAGCATAGCCATCATTGAGTAGCCAGTGTTCGCATGATTATTAACTAGTTCTAAGTACAGACTTTCAACATCATCTTTGTTGGATTCTGAGGAAATTAACCACTTGTTGTATATGCTCGCAGCTTTTTCATCAGACAGTCTATCTGCGTATGTGCTGCTAACCAAAATAGCTGAGGCTACTAAAGCTACAGAAATAATGATTAATATTAATTTCTTATTTTTTTCAAAAAAATTTTGGGCTGAAGATGCACCGGCATCATTATCAAAAATTCGGTTCATTGTTTTTTCCTATTTTAAAGTGACTTATAAAAAGATGAAATCTCATCATATGAGACCGTGTCTTGGCTTTTTAGTTCATCATCTAAATATTTAATTAAAATACTATCATTCTCCAACTCACTGTCACCAATAATAATTGCATGACTAGCACCTATTTTATTAGCTCTTCTTAATTTAGATTTAAGACTGCCACTAGATAAATTAACGTCTAAAGTGACACTTTTATTAAGCATTCTAAGCTGGTGTGCTATTTTAAATGCTTTTGGTTCCAAATTGCTAGTTATAGTTATGAAAGATATAACCTTCTCTTTTTTAAAACTCAAATTTGCTATATCAGCAAGTCTCTCAATGCCAATTGCTAAGCCTATAGCAGGCAAATATTTACCTCCTAATTTTTCAGATAAAATATCATATCGGCCTCCGCCTAAGAATGAATCTTGTGCACCCAAATTGGCTGATGATGCTTCAAAAACAAATCCTGAATAATAATCAAGACCTCTGACCAAAGTGTGGTCTATTTCAATATTGCAAAAACTAGAAAATGTTTTTTTAATATCTTTCAAAAGTTCAATATTATTATTTGGTAAATAGTCTTTTAATATAGGTCCACTTTTTAATATTTCTTGAGTTCTCTCACTTTTAGAATCTAAAATTTTTAATGGGTTTTTTTGAAGTCTTTCTTGCTCTATTTCTGCCAATTCATTTAAAAACGGGGTCAGATAAGATACCAAATCGTTACAGTAGTTCTTTTTTGTATTTGGATCACCTAAGTGATTAATTTTAATTGTAGTATCTTGAAGATTGAGATCTTGAATAATATTACAAACCAACGATATTAATTCATACTCAGAAACACCTTCTTCATAACCAAGAATTTCAACGCCTGCTTGGTTAAACTGCCTAAACCTTCCTCTTTGCGGCCTTTCATACCTCCACATAGATCCTATATACCAAAATTTATTAGTTAATGAGTCTTGCTTCTTTTCTATGATCGACCTGATAACGCCAGCAGTACCTTCGGGCCTAAGGCTTATACTTTTTTTATTTCTATCTAGAAAAGTATATATTTCTTTATTGACTATATCTGAAGAATCTCCAGCCGATCTTTTAAACAAATCTGTCTCTTCTAGAGCTGGGGTTCGTATCTCTGAGAAATTAAATGAAGTAAACGTTGATTTTAGTATTTCTTCAACTCTAAAGATTTTCTCTGCTGAATGATGTTGATCAGAATCTTTAAATAAATCTAACATCCCCGTTAAGGATTGAATCTTTTTCACATTAACTCCTCGCAATGATCTCAATATTTGATTTAGCTATTTTTTCTCTTACTTTTGACTCTAATTCATCCACTAAATTCTCGCTACTAATTTTTTTATGCGGGTGCCCGTCAACATACATAAGATTTTTAGGACTGGCACCTGTTAAGCCTATATCTGCTGCCTTACTTTCTCCAGGACCATTAACATAACACCCTATAACAGCTACCTCAATATCATCTGTAATATCTTCAAAGCGAGATTCAAGCTCATTAACAACCTCAATAACATTAAAGTTTTGTCTAGAACAACTTGGGCATGCAACAATTTTAACGCCCCTACTTCTTATATTTAAACTCTTTAATATATCCCAACCAATTTTAATTTCATCAACAGGATCTGAAGCCAATGATATTCTTATCGTGTCTCCAATACCTTCAGACAACAGCATTCCCACGCCAATGGAGGATTTAACTGTTCCAGATCTAAATGACCCTGCTTCAGTAATGCCAAGATGAAGTGGCTGTTCTATTTTCGTAGAAATTTCTCTATATGCATCAACTGTCATTTCAATATTAGAAGCCTTTAAGCTCATTTTGTAATTTGTAAAATTAAATCTATCTAATATCTCAACATGTCTCATTGCTGACTCTACTAAAGCACTTGAATTTGGCTCACCATATTTAACCTGGAGATCCTTTTCTAGAGAGCCCGCGTTAACACCAACTCTAATTGGAACATTATTGTCTTTAGCGGCATTTATAACTTCTCTTATTCGCTGCTCTTTACCTATATTGCCCGGATTTATTCTAAGACAATCTGCAGTACTGGCTACTTCTAGGGCAATTTTATAATCAAAATGTATGTCAGCAACAAGCGGTATTTCTACTTGTTTCTTAATTTTTTTAAAAGCATCCGCTGCATCAAATGTAGGTACTGATACACGAACAATATCTGCTCCAGCTAATTTAAGGTCATTAATTTGCCCAATAGTTGCCTCAACATTACATGTATCGGTGTTTGTCATCGATTGAATAGATATTGGATTATCTCCGCCAACTTTTACAGAACCAACGTTGATTTCGTTCGTTTTTTTTCTTTTAATCCAGTCAGTCATTTGAATAAGATACAGTGTTTACATTAAGCCTATCAGCACCGGTAATAAAATCAATATCAAGGCCTTGATAAGTTCCCTTTACAGCATAAACATTTCCAACTTTTATACTAAATGGTTTAGGCAGTGATAGTGAGAGTGAATCTCCATTCAGATATAACTCTGACTCAACAATATTCCCGTTTACTTGTATTTCAATCCAGCACTCATTATTAAAATATAGAAGCAGATCATTATTTATTTCATTATTATTATTAGATATTACGTTTATAGCCGGTTCTTTGGTTGGCGCAGTTAATTCTGGGATAGTAAATTTTGTTTCAATCTCACTGGGAATTATTGATGGTATATCGACTAGGCTTTGAGTATTTGTCTGTTCAAATGAATTGTTTGTTTGATCTTTAGGGTAGTTAGTGTTTTCTTGACTGACTGTCAGATTAGATACTGGTAATTCAATATCTTTATTTACTGCTAATGATAGTCTAATAATAAAAATTATTAGAACAATTGATAGTAAGCCCACAAGCCCTATAAGAATTTTTACAAAAGAATTATTTATTGACTTAAATGATTTTTTTATTATCTCATCTTTTCTATTTTTGATAATGTAGATGGAAGGAAATTCTGGTTGTATATTTAAAATATTTGAGTATTTACGAAAATAAGCTCTTGCAAAACCCTCGCTTGGAAAATTAGAATAGCTTCCACTTTCAATACCTCTTAAATACTTAATATTAATCATATGCTTATTTGATACTTCTGTTATAGACAGGCCAAGCTCCTCTCTAGCAGATTTAAAAATAAGTCCGGTCTTTGCTGAGTTAGCAGATTTTAGATCTTCACTCATTAGATTTCTCTGGCATCAATGAGGTTTTTGCCTTTAATTGATTTTTTTAATTTTCCTACTAATTGCCCACAAGCTCCATCAATCGCATCGCCTCTTGTCACCCTTAAAGTTGTAATAAAACCTTTTTTTACAAGGACTTCTTTAAAACTTTGTATGTTAGTCATACTAGATCTTTTATAATTTGAACCATCGAAAGGGTTAAATGGAATTAGGTTAATTTTACAGGACAAGCCTGAAAGTAGTTTGCACAAGTCATAAGCTAAGTCTTTGGAGTCATTTATGCCATCTATAAGAATATACTCTATTGTAATGTTGCGTTTACCATCATAAAAAGAAATATAATCCTTACAGGATTTAATCAATTTTTCTATTGGGTATTTTTTATTGATAGGGACTATCTCATCTCTCAACTTATTGTTAGGGGCATGTAAAGATATTGCCAAGGATACATCTACATTATTTGGAATATTATCAATCTGAGGGACTATTCCAGATGTGCTAATTGTTATTCTTTTTCTTGATAGTCCATAACCCATTTGATCCTTCATAATCTTTGCAGATTCAATAACTGGATTAAAATTCAGAAGAGGTTCTCCCATACCCATAAATACAACATTAGTAATGGGTGTTTTTTCATCATCTCCAAAATTTGCTAACCATAATTGGCCAATAATTTCATCAGAAGTGAGATTTTTTTCAAATCCTTGTGCTCCTGTAGCACAGAAAGTACATTGCAAAGCACAACCAGCTTGGGAAGAAATGCATAGAGTGGCTCTCTTTTTTTCTGGTATTCTCACCATCTCAATCATCGTTCCAGAGTCAAGCTTGATTAAATATTTCTTAGTTCCTTCTGGTGATAAATATGATTCTTCAATTAGTGGAGGTTTGATATAGGCAACTTCTTTTAATTTAGCTCTAAGGAGCTTATTAAAATCAGTCATTTTATCAAAATCAATAATGCCTTTTTGATGTATCCATTTTAATAACTGTTTAGCACGAAAAGAAGGCTCTTCAAGAGATCTAAAAAAATCTTCTAGAGATTCTAGAGAGCAACCAAGAAGATTCTTTTTTTTGATCAAAATTTAAATTGACATTATTTCTTCTTTATTGAAAAAATAGTCTATCTCCCTTGCTGCGCTTTCTGGTGAATCTGAGCCATGTACAGCATTAGCATCAATACTATTAGCAAAGTCAGCCCTTATTGTTCCAGTTGCTGCTTCTTTGGGATTAGTACTTCCCATTAATTCTCTATTTTTAAGAACTGCATTTTCGCCCTCTAAAACTTGAACAAAAACAGGCCCTGAGGTCATAAATTTTTTAAGATCTTCAAAAAAAGGTCTTCCCTCATGCTCAGCATAGAAACCAGATGCTAGTGAATCGTCAAGCTGTATTAATTTGGCAGCTACTATTTTAAGATTGTTATCTTCAAATCTTGATATTATTTTTCCAATTACATTTTTTGAAACTGCATCAGGTTTTATAATTGATAGTGTTCTTTCTTTTGACATTTTGTATCCTTAAGTTAAAAAATTTTGGGTATTATATGAGAGTTATTCAAATTCTTCTATCCATAACATCTGAATTGCTTCTAATATTTTTTCATTAGATTTTTTTGGATCGCCAACAAAATTATCAAGACTACATATTTTGCTATGTAAATCAGGAAATGATATCCATTGAGGGTCTATCTCAGGATACTTGTCTGCTAGTAAAATTGAGATCTCATACACTTCTGACCATTCTAATTCATGCATTTTAATGATCCTCTGATACCTGATTGATATTGTATCTTGGCAACTCTACCTCTAGATCATCATTGATTGCTATAGCTTGACAACTCAATCTAGATGTTTGTTCTAGCCCCCAAGCTTTGTCTAGAAGATCTTCTTCCGTATCATTTGCATCATCTAATGAATTAAATCCCTTTCTAACTACTATATGACACGTCGTACAGGCACATGACATTTCGCAGGCGTGCTCAATCTTAATATTATTTCTCAAGGCTGCTTCGCATACTGTTTCACCTGGGCGGCTCTCAATAGTAATACCGTTTGGGCATATTTCATGATGAGGTAATATTTTAATTTTTGGCATACTAAATAGTGAAGCTTTCACCACACCCACATATAGCTTTAGCATTTGGGTTAACAAACTTTATACCTTTATTTAAGCCATCTTCAGAATAGTCAACTAAAGTACCTGATAAAAGCTTGAGGCTTGTCTCATCAACATAGATATTGCATCCATTTTCTCTAAATACATGATCATTTTGATCAATATCGTCTACAAAATCAAAAACATACTCATATCCACTGCAGCCTGCTTCCTTTACACCAATTCTAACCCCATCTCCATAACCACGGTGATTAAGACTAATACGAAAATGATTTATGGCCTTATCAGAAAATGAAATAGCCTTAGGATTGAACTCTTGCATTACTATTGCTTTGATTCATAATCTTCGATTGCTTGACGGATTGAATCTTCAGCTAATACAGAGCAATGAATCTTTATAGGAGGTAGCTCAAGAGCCTCTACGATTTCAATATTTTTGATTGCTTTTGCTTCTTCTAAAGTTTTTCCTATTAACATCTCTACCAACTCACTAGATGATGCAATAGCAGATCCGCAACCATAGGTTTTAAATTTAACATCTTTGATAATATGAGAATTCCCTTTAGGCTCACATTTAATTTGAAGCTTCATAACATCACCACATGCAGGAGCCCCTACCATTCCAGTTCCAACATTCAGCTCAGCAGGATCAAATCTACCAACTTTGAATGCTTGGGGATTATTTAAAGTGTCCTCAAATTTATCTACAACTTTTTTAGAATATGCCATTTTAATTACCTCAGTGTGTTTTCCATTCAACTGTGTCAAGATCTATTCCATCGAGATGCATTTCCCAAAGAGGAGATAGTTCTCTTAATCTCTCAACAACATTTTTTAATATTGAAAGTGTTTCCAATACCTCATCTTCATTAGTAAACCTTCCAAAGGAAAATCGTATTGAACTATGAGCTAGTTCATCTTTTCTTCCCAAGGCCCTAAGAACATATGATGGCTCTAGACTTGCAGATGTGCATGCTGAGCCAGATGATACAGCTATATCTTTTAAGCCCATTATAAGCGACTCTCCCTCAACAAAATTAAAACTTACATTTAATATATTTGGAACTTTGTTTTCAACATCGCCATTCAAATAAACATGTTCTATATTATTTACTTCATCTAAGAACATATCATGGAATTTTTTAATTTTATCTATGTCATTTTGCATGTCTTCTTTGGCAATTCTGAAAGCTTCTCCCATTCCAACTAGCTGATGAGTTGGGAGCGTGCCAGATCTCATGCCTCTCTCATGACCTCCGCCATGTATTTGTGCTTCTATTCTAACTCTAGGTTTCCTTCTCACAAATAATGCTCCAACTCCTTTGGGGCCATATGTTTTATGAGCAGAAAAAGACATAAGGTCTACTGGTAACTCTTTTAAATCAATATCAACTTTGCCAGTACTTTGGGCAGCATCTACATGAAAAAATATACCTTTTTCCCTTGTAACTCTTCCTATGCCTTCAATATTATTCAATGTTCCTAGTTCATTATTTATATGCATAATTGAGACTAATATAGTTGAATCTTTTATTGCATTGCTAACGGCTTCTGGAGTAATAATTCCACCTTCATTTGGTTCTAAGTAAGTAACCTCAAAGCCATCACGCTCAAGTTGTCTACATGGATCTAAAACAGCTTTGTGCTCTATTTTTGAGGTAATAATATGATTACCTTTGGTTTTGTAGAACTTAGCAATACCTTTTACAGCTAAGTTGTCAGCCTCTGTAGCCCCGGAAGTCCAAACAATCTCTCTAGGATCACAATTAACAAGGTTTGCTACATGAGACCTTGCTTCTTCAACAGCCTCGTCTGCCTTCCATCCGAAACGGTGCGACCTCGATGCTGGATTACCAAACTCCCCATCGGGTGTTAAGAATTCCATCATTCTTTTTGCCACTCTGGGGTCAACTGGAGTTGTCGAGGCGTAATCAAGATAAATGGTGTTATTTTTTTCTTTCATTTTTACTTTATTTCTTTAAGTTTTATATATGGGCTATCAACTGAATTAACAAGACTGCTTAATGTAATTTTTGTTAAATAATTATCTACTAAATCATTTAAATCATTCCATAAATTATGTGTTTTACATTTTTTTCCGTCTTGACAAGTAAAGCTACCATGGCAATTTGTTGCATCTAAATCTTCATCAACGGCGTCCATAATCTCTTTAATAGTTATTTTATTTAGATCTTTAGCATAAGCATAACCACCATTTCTTCCTCTTACGCTTTTAACAATTCCAGCAATTCTAAGTTTTCTGAATAACTGTTCTAGGTAAGAGATTTCTATATTTTGATTATTGGAAATATCAGTTAGAGACACTGGTGCTGTATTATATAGAGCACCTAGCTCTGTTAGAGCGCTAACAGCATATTTGCTTTTTGTAGTAAGTTTCACGCATGGATTATAAATACCTGACTAATTTAGTCAAGTATGATGTTCATTCCCAATCTGTCAGCAACTTGATGATAGGATTCAACAACGTCTCCAAGGCCTTCTCTAAATCTATCCTTATCCATCTTCTTACCAGTTTCAACGTCCCATAACCTGCATCCATCTGGAGTGAACTCATCTGCAAGGATAATTTTATTTCCATCTAAAAGGCCAAACTCAACTTTAAAATCAACCAATATTAGACCAGAGTCTAAAAATAGTTTTGAGAGGACATTATTTATTTTATAAGTAAGTTTTTTCATTTGATCAATGTGGACCTGGTTTGCCCAGCCAAATGATATTATATGCTCATCATTTATTAATGGATCTCCTAAATCATCATCTTTTAAAAAAAATTCAAAAAGCGGTGACTCTAAAACTAGACCGTCTTCTGTTCCAAGTCTTCTACATATTGATCCAGAGGCTATATTTCTAATAACACATTCAATCGGAAACATTTCAAGCCTATGAACTAGCGAATCAGTCTGATTGATCACTTTTATATGATGAGTGGGAACATCATTACTTTCCAAATGGTCAAGAATAAAAGCATTGAATTGATTATTAACTGCACCCTTACCCAACAATGCCTCTTTTTTCTTTCCATCAAAAGCAGAAGTATCATCTCTAAAATTCATAATTAAGTGCTTTTCGTTATCTGTGGTAAATAATGACTTAGCCTTGCCGGATGTTATTTCTTTTATTTTATTCATTAGTTTAATAATTCGTTAATTTTTGATAATAGCTGTTCAGATTCGTCTATATTACCATTTAATGATTTGGCACGAACATAAGTTTTATTGTTTTTTTGGCTGATTATTACTTCAAATTGTGAATCTTTATTAAAGTCTGATTCTTTTTGAGAATTTCCGAAACCAAGAAATGAAAACATTCCCTCTTCCTCTTCCAAACCATAACTTACAAAAAATATTCCATTTGATCTGTCTCTATCATTTGAAACAATATTCCCACTTGCAAGAGCTTTACTTACAGATGACCATGCTCTATCAAAGTTTAAATCTAACTCGATAATAGTTTGGCCATTCTCAGTAAAAATATTTGCTTTTTTTCTTTCATTAAGATTTTGAGCTGCCAATGATGTACCAGTAAATATATCGACAGATTCTGCTAGGTACTCAACAACTCTCCCCAGTTCTGATTGAATAAATTCCGGATTGCTAACGATTTCGTTAGATTCTTTGCTAATTTGATTTAAAAATATTTCAGAGGAGGACTCTTTTATGCCATGTTCAATTTTCATCTCCAATTCAAACTGCTCATTGAAGTCAATTCTAATTACTCCGCTATCTGGATCAGCGCTTAAAATTGTATATATTGAAGTATCCCAATAATTTTTTGATATAGGCCATGTTGTTGACGGAAGTGTTTCTATATAAACCCACATTAACTCTCCTAATCTACGTAATTGAACTGAGCTTTCACCTCCAGATGAAAATATTTGTCTTGGTTTGGGAATATCTAAATCTTTTTCAACTTCAAAAGCGCTGAAATAAGGATAGTGATTATCTGAATTTGGACTAGAAAGTCCTTCAGGAGTTATTATTGGTGCTTCTGATGTTTCTTCAAGAAATTCATATTCATTTGTTGGAAAGTACCCCTCTGGCCCAGTTAGCCATGCGCATGATGAACATGTGATTAAAATTAATAATAATTTTGTACTTTTGATCATAAGATTTTTAATTCCTTTAATGTAGACATAATTTTATTGTGATAAGTTTCATTTAAATTAGTTAATGGCAAACGTATCTTTTCATTAATATAACCCATTTGCGATAGCATCCATTTTACTGGAATTGGGTTAGATTCCACAAATAGAAATTTGAGTAGATCTTCATATATATCATTTTCTTTCTTAGCTCTTTCATAGTTCCCTGAAATTGAATTTAAACATATTGAAGATATCTTCTCAGGAATTATATTAGCAGCTACCGAAATAACACCTGAGGCTCCAAGCTGCATACTATCTAAAAATGTTGGATCGTCGCCTGAAAGAATAGAGAAATTTTTGCTGTCTTTAGTAAGCTCAACCAGATCTTTTATTCTGTTCATATCGTCCAAAGCTTCTTTGATGCCTATTATATTTCTGTGTTCAGCGAGAGTTTTTGCTGTTTGTGGGAGAAGATCACATGCAGTTCTTGATGGAACATTGTATAAGATTTGTGATATATCCACTTTATTAGCAATAGCCGTATAGTGAAGAATCAAGCCTTCTTGTGTTGGTTTGTTATAGTATGGAGTAACTAAAAGAGCGGCATCTGCTCCAAGATTTTTAGATTCAAGCGTTAGATCTATTGCTTCCTGAGTTGAATTACCTCCAGACCCAGCAATTATAGGAATTCTATTCCCCGAGGTTTCAACGCTATATTTAATTACATCTAAGTGCTCTTGGATGCTTAATGTTGATGATTCTCCAGTTGTCCCAACTGAAACTATTCCGCTCGTCCCACTTTCTATATGCCAATTAATCAACTTCTTTAATGACTCATAGTCAACCTCACCACTTTCAAGCATTGGTGTTACTAATGCGACAAAACTTCCCTTTAAAACTTGCATCAAATATATTTTCAGTAAAAAATAGGACTATACACTATTTAAAACAAAATCTTATACAAAGGAATTCAAATGACTAAAAAACTACTAGGTAAAAAAGCTCCAAACTTTAAAGCAGATTGCACTGGAAACAATGTATTTGGAAGAGATGATTTCAAAGGTAAAAATCTAGTTCTTTATTTTTATCCTAAAGATAGCACTCCAGGATGCACAACTGAAGGTCAGAATTTTAGAGATTTATATGAAGAATTTAAATCTAATAACACTGAAATTCTTGGTGTATCAAGAGAATCTATAAAATCGCATGAAAATTTTAAACAGAAGCAATCTTTCCCTTTTGAGCTGCTATCAGATCCTGATGAAAAAGTATGTAAAGCATTCGATGTCATGAAATTAAAATCAATGTATGGAAGGGAATACATAGGCGTAGATAGGAGTACTTTTATTATTAATAAAGATAGTAAATTAATAAAGGAATGGAGAGGGGTTAAGGTTAAGGGTCATGCAGACGAAGTTCTAGATTTTATTAAAAATTTAGATTAATTACTGTTGCCAGAGGGCCAAGCATTCCAAACAGCTTTTATAAATGTTGCTATGGGAATTGCAAAAAATACGCCCCAAAAGCCAAACATACTTCCAAAGACAAAAACGGCTAAAATAATTATTACCGGATGAAGCTTCACTGCATCTGAAAAGATTATTGGCACCAATAAATTACCATCCAAAACCTGAAGTACTAGGTACAAACTTATCAAAAGCCAAAAATCAAAGGATAATCCAAACTGAATCAGACCAATAATAACTATTGGGACTGTTACTGCAAAAGCTCCAACATAGGGTATAACAACCGATAGGCCTACAAGGACAGATAAAAGTGCTGTGTAGTTTAGCCCTAGTGAAGAAAATATTATAGCTGCACAAACTCCTACTATAAATATTTCAAGGGTTTTACCTCTAACATAATTGCTTAATTGAACATCCATTTCTTCCCATATTTTAAAAAGCATTTTCCTTTCTCCAGGAATAACTTTTAAAAAACCCTCAAGAATACTCTTCCTATCAAATAAGAAAAAATAAACCAAGATTGGAAATAATAAAATATATATCAGAACAGTAATTGCGCTTTGTATTCCTGAAATAGAGCTCTTAACAATATTTTGAGTTAGCAATGAGGCCTCAGAAGATACTGCCTGGAAGAAAGTCGTAATTTGATCAGAGGTTAATAAATCTGGATAGGAAGAAGGTATTTGAGATATAAAAATTACAAAATCATTGAGCAAGCCCGGAGTCTCTAATATCAATAATTGCAATTGAGAATACAGAATTGGAATTAACCACACCAAAAGTGCGGCACCAACAATTATAAAAATAGTAAAAGTAGCTAATAATGCCCAGAAACTATTAATACCAAAAGATTCTATTCTTTTCTGGAGGCCAACAAGAAGATAAGCAACAACTATACTTAAAAGAAATGGAGTAAGTATTGAACCAAAATAGTTCAATAAAACTAATGATGAAATTAATAGAATCGAAAAAACAATAGTTTCATCGTTTATGAATATTTTTTTAAAAAAATTATTAAGTCTGTCTATCATCTTTAAACTACATGTTATATTTAAAACTATTTACAATTAACCCTGTCTAAAACTGGTATATGCAAGGTTGCGTATACAATTATGACCGATATTAATCTAAAAAGTCTATTGTTATAGATTTTCAGTAATTATAGGAAATTTAAAAAATTGATAAAAATAAGATTTAAGTACTATTTCTTTTCAATAATTTTTATTAGTTGCCTTAGTTTTGCTCAAAATAATAGCCAAATCAAACTTCCGGAACTTGGAGATAGGGTTTCAGGGGCTGTATCGTCTGCTCAGGAAAAAGCAATTGGTGAGGCCTTTCTAAAACAAGCTTATGCGCAAGCTCCTTTAATTAATGATTCTCTTATTCAAGAATATACAGAATTGCTAGTATTTAGGCTTTCAGAAAAAAGTAAAGTTCAAGATAGATACTTTAATGTTCTTTTAATAGATGACCCATCTTTAAATGCTTTTGCGGCCCCTGGGAGCATTATAGGGGTTAATGGTGGACTATTTCTTGAAGCAGAAAATGAAGGTCAGTTTGCATCAGTTATGGCACATGAGCTGGCTCATTTAAGCCAAAGACACTTCGCAAGAAATGTACTTAGATCTCAAGATTCTAGTCTTTCGTCTGCGCTTGTGTTGGTCTCTTCCATAGCAATTGCCTTAATTACCAATCAACCACAAGCAATCATAGGTGGAAGTGCTTTTATGCAACAAGAAAATCTAAGATACAGTAGGCTTTTTGAGAAAGAGGCTGATAGGGTTGGATTTACAAACCTAGTCGCGTCAGGATATGACCCATATACGATGGGTGAAATGTTTGAGAATATGAATAGGATGAAAAGGTACTATGGTGAGGCTCCACCTGAATTTCTTTTAACACATCCAGTGACCTCATCAAGGGTTAATGATGCATTTAATGCAGCTGAAAGTATTGATGTAAGTGGGTCAAAAAAAGATAGTTTAGATTATTCATTCATTCGTTCAAGGCTAAAAGTCTATTATGAAAAGATACCTGCATCATCCGTCAGTTATTTTAAAGATGCTTTTAAAAAATCAAACCTGCCCTCAGACCATTATGGCTTAGCTCTTGCTTTAAATAAAAATAATGAGTTTGAAAATAGTATTTCAGTAATAAATGACTTAATTGATCGCTTTCCAAAAAACTTAATTCTCAATACAACAAGAGTTGAGATTTATTTAAATGCAGGACTTTATCAAGAAGCAAGTAATCATGTTGATGAGTTTCTATCAATTTCTCCTGGAAATTATCCACTAACTATTACAAAGGCAAAAATTTTAAATGAGACTGGAGAATATTTTGCTGCAGAGGAGTTATTAAGAGAACAGCTTTTAAAAAGAAATGGTGATCCGTATCTTTGGCTTTTATTGTCAGATATACAAAGAGACGGTAAGAATGTTGTTGGGTATTATCAAAGTAAAGCTGAATATCATTTTTTGCTAGGACAATATGAAGAAGCTATTAGCCAACTAGAATTTGCTCTTCAATTAACAAAAAATAATTTTCAGGTATCAGAGAGCGTCATGACTAAAATTATAGATATAAAAAATAAAATTAATAAATCTAGAGGTCTTTAAATAACTTTTTCTTTGTAATGTTATAGCCCAGGAATGTATGAAGAATTGCAAAAGGAATTGCAACAATTGGCATATAAGTAATGGTAAGAAATATTGATTTACCAATACCCATAAAAATACTTCCCGAGAGATCACCAAACCTTGTCATAAACGTATCTATAAAAACTGTGGTTTTGTATCTATCTTTCTTCTCAAGCTGGCTGTAAGCGATCTCTCTTGCCGGCTTGTTGAAACCGTACTCAAATACTCTAAGCAATGTTTGGCAGAAAACAACGACTGCCACAGATGGTAAAAACCCATAAAGAGAGAAGACACCTATAAACAAAATACCATAAACTACTAATATAAATTTGATTCCAAACTTTGAAATCACATAATAAGTTAAAGTTAACTGAACTAATAAGGTGAGTGGAGAAACTATTTGCTCTATTAATGCAAATAACCTTATTCTTTCTGGAGATAATTCAGAATAGTTCTCAATAATAGGTATTGCAGCTATCCACTGCACTGTCATTAAAAAAGTAAAAAACCAAGAATAGAGTGCTATTTTCCTTATATCGTCTTTGATTAATATATTTTTAATACTATCAATAGAGCCTCCTCCAACTTTAGACGAGAGAGCTTCAACTGAAAATATTTTTACAATATAAGCTGCAAGAGCTAGTGCTAATATCAAGAAAAATGATGCTGCGATTAAAAATAGTGCTATCCCGGTCTCGGTAAATGAATTGGAGAGCATGCTCGATGTTTGAGAGCCAAGCATTGCACCAACTGATCCACCTGCCAGTATAAATCCATAGTATTTTCTTGAAGAAGAGTCTCTAAATAAATTAATTACTAGCACCCAAAAAATTGAAACTGTAAAGAAAGAATATATATTGCTCCACACATAAAATATTCTTCCAAGCCACAACCTCTCAAAGGTCATTAATTCAGATAAATTTGATGAATATAAATAAAGAATTAGTAAGTTTAAAATAAAGAAAGAATAGGTGTAAAAGATAATCCTTATGTAATTAGCTCTAGATGCAACCCATGAATAAATAGGGTTAACTAGAATCATTACTAAAGTAGTGCTGATTAGAAGAGGTATGAGCATCCCTTCTCCATAGCTCTCCACAGCAAGCTCATTTCTTAAAGGTCTTAGAACATACCAAGAAGAAAGTACAAGGTAAAATAAGAAACTTGAAAGAAAAGTCTTATTCGTTTTTAAAGCAGATAAGAGTGAAAAGAAGTGTTTAATTTTATCCTGCATAATACTTAAATTGAGTGGTGGGTCGCACAGGATTCGAACCTGTGACCAATTGGTTAAAAGCCAACTGCTCTACCAGCTGAGCTAGCGACCCATGATTAAGCATCATAAAAAATGTGATTATTCCATATTTTTCAATAACTGCAAGGCCTGTGATGAAGCTGAGTTATTTGGGTACTCTCTAACCACAAATTTATACTTGTCAGCTGCCATCTTTAAATCATTATTTTTAACGTGTATATCCCCTATTTTCTTATGTGCAAGCGGAACTCTGTAATGATTAGGATATAGTGATATAAGATCCAAAAAATATTTTTTGCTTAGTTCTAAATCGTTATTTATAAGAGAAATTTCACCAAGCCAGAAGAAGGCTAGAGGTGATTTTTGATCATTATTAAAACTTTCTACAAAAAATTTAAATAATTTAAAGGCATTTTCATAATTTTGATCTTCTAAAGATTTTGTAGCTGCTGAATAGACATCTTCCTCGCTTTGAATATCATTAACTCCTTTAAACCTAATACTACTATTTGCATTTATAGCATTACCATTAGGTGCTTTTTCATTATCTGAACTATGATTTTCACTTATGAGCTTTTCAATTAAATGATTCTGGCTTTCAATTTTATTTCTTAACTCAGCAATTTCAATCTCAAGTTCTTGTATTTTTAAAAATAAAATATCTGAAGCTGTGCTCTTTTCATCAGCAAAACTAATATTAGAAAAAATAACTATAATTAAAGTTAAAAAAATATTCTTCTTAGTTCTCATTATTTTTTAGTTGATTTCTGCCCTTCTATTTTTAGACCAACTCATTTCATTTGATCCTGATACGAGTGGATATTCTTCACCAAAACTCTTTACAGTCATTCTTTTCTCATTAATTCCATTTAACAATAGATAATTCTTAACAGCATCGCCGCGTCTTTGGCCAAGAGCTAAATTGTATTCACGAGTACCTCTTTCATCAGCGTGTCCAGATATGGTTATGATCATTTCTGCATTATCATTCATTGCTCTCACAACACTCTTTAGAGTCTGTATTGATTTAGTGGAAAGAGTAAATTTATCAAAATCAAAGTAGACCACCGCGTTGGTCGTAATTGGTTTTTCATCATAGGTGACTGAACTCTCTTCGGTAACAGAAACTTCTACACTGCTAACAGTTGGATTGTAGACTGATTCTTCAATTGTATTTACTGTGCTGCAGGAAACTGCAAACATTAGAAAAAATATAAAGAAAATATTTCTATTTTTTGATTGAATATACATTATTTTTACTCCATTTATTTATCTTAAAAACCCTGACCAAGATGGCTCTCGAACTTCTCCAGAGGTTGCAGGAAGTCTAAATCTGGCCCCGCTAAGTGTAACACCAGCAAGCAATCCGGTCTCATCTTCCTTTATTGCATAGACTATCACATTACCGTTGGGAGAAATACTTGGAGATTCATCTAAACGAGATTCAGTTAATGGTCTTGAGAAATTCTCATTAAAGTATTTTAGGGCAATTTGAAATTTTTTATCAGCCCTATGAACAAATACAATACCCTCATTAGTAGGGAGATATGAAGCTTTTGCATTATAGTTACCTTCAAAAGTTAGTCTTTTAGGTTTTGTATTAAACTTCAATAAATCTATCTCATAAAGCTGCGGTGAGCCCGACCTTCCAGAAGTAAATAATATTTTCTTACCATCTGGGGACCATGATGACTCTGTGTCTATAGAGTAATGGTTGGTTAATCTTGTTAAATTTTTATTTTTTAAATTAAGAATATATATTTCTGCATTTCCATCTTGATATAGAGTTAGAGACAGGAATTTTCCATCAGGCGAAAATGATGGAGAGCTGATTTGGTATTTATTTTCAACAGCAACCTCTCTCTTGCCAGTTGCAATGTTTTGAATAAAAACTTTTGCTGTTCCTGTTTCAAAAGACACATATGAAATATCTTTTGAATCTGGGCTCCATGATGGAGAAATTATTGCGCTATTGCTTTTTAATAAAGTCTGTTCATTCATTCCATCAGCATCGGCCAGCATTAACCTGTAAACTTTAGAAGTCCCATCATTATCCTCACTTACATAAAGCATTTTAGTTGATGCAACTCCCTGCAATCCTGTAATTTCTTCATAAATACCGTCACTCACATAGTGTGCTAACTGTCTTGTCTTATTTGGGATACCAAAAATTTTTGAAGATCTTATTTTCTTTTCTTTTATAGAATCAAAAATATCATATGAAACAGTAATATTCATTTTATCTTCGCTATTCACTTTGCCTTTTAAAATATAATCAACGCCTAAGAGTCTGTAGTTTCTATAATTGATTTGATCTTGATATGACTCCTCCGACAAAAGCTCATCAGAACCAAGGACCGAAAATTCTCCAGTTCTAAGGAGATCAGCTTTAATTATTTGACTAATTTTTTGAGAAATTGAGTTCTGGCCATCAAAGCTATGAATAGCAATTCTATAGGGATTATCAGAACTTTCTGTGATTTCAAGAACAAGCTCAGCGCTTGTGTTAATAGAAATTAAAAAAAGGAAAATAATTTTTTTCATGATGGATTAAAAGTTAATATTATATTTCTAAAGTTGGACTGGTATATTTTAGTATCTAATATATTAAAAAAATTAAATGTTTCAACTCTTTGAACAGCTTTAATTGCTGAGTTGTCAAACCTTATATTCCCGCTACTTTTCACCAGAGACACTTTAAGTATTCTTCCATTTTTATTTATTTCAATCCTGAGATCGCATATTAAACCGCTTTGAATATTCTTAGGCTTTAACCAAGCATCCTCGATTGTTTTTATTATCATTGTGCTAAATTTGTCTACAACCTTAATATTCTCACTTTTTATAATATTTTTATCTTCATCGATTAGCTTATTTATTTCTGGGGTTATATTGATGGCTGGTTGAATTTCTTGCAGCTGATTTGATTCAAGCACAATGTTTAATGATTTACTTTTTAATTTTTTAGCTACTGGTTGGGTTTGTAATTTTGCTACATCTTTTTTTTTGGTATTTACATTTAAATCTTGTTCAAATATTAAGCTGACGTTTATTGGGTTATTTAAAATCGGTCTTATTTTTTTTTCAGCATAAAAATAACCAACTAAAAAAAGTATTAGAGATGCATGTAGAAGAAAAGAAAAGACTGAAGCAACAAGATAATTAGTTTTAATTTGCATAGCCTGTTGTGACAATTCCTATTTTTTCAATTCCAACACTTTGAACTGCTGCCATAGCTTTAGCAACACTTTCAAAGGATACGTTTCTATCTCCCTTGAAAACAACCTCAACATCAGGATTTGCAGAAAAAATAATTAAAGATTTTCTTTTTAATTCATCTAGATTTATTGGGAGCTGTTCTTCACCAATATTAATGAAGTATTCACCCTTTTCATTTATAGATACAACAAGTGGTTCGTTCTGAATTGACATCTTGGTAGTATCAGTTTGAGGTAAGTTAACCTCAACTCCTTGAATTAATAGCGGAGAAAGAACCATGAATATAATTAATAAGACCAACATAACATCAATGTAAGGAACTACATTAATTTCAGCATTTAATTTTTTCTTTTTACCTAACCTATATATCATTTATTTTTTAAAGTTTGCTTATAAAAAATACTAGCAAGTTCTTCAGAAAATATGATTGTTGATTGAGAGATGCTTTCAAGCTCAGAGGCAAATTTGTTATATGCCAAAACTGCAGGTATTGCAGCAAATAAACCCATTGCTGTTGCTACCAAAGCCTCAGAAATTCCAGGAGCAACTGCGTTAATAGTTGCCTGTGTAGCGTCTGATAAACCCTGAAATGCGGTCATAATCCCCCAAACAGTACCAAATAATCCAATATAAGGACTAACAGAGCCTACATTTGCAAGAAATGATAGATTTACATTCATCTGCTCTTCATCTGATGCTATGGCAACTCTCATTGAGCGATTAATACCTTCTAGATCTAATTCGGTAACTTGATTGCTTGATTTAAGAGTATTGAACTCGTTAAATGCGCTTTTAAAAACATTTAAAGATCCATAATTAATATTATTATCAGGAATCTCTTCATACAGCGAGTGCAAGTCCTTTCCTGACCAAAATCTTGATAAAAATTCAGAATTTATTTTCTTTATTTTTTTATAAAAATTATAGCGCTCAATTATAACTATCCAGGAAAGCACTGAGGTTAATAAGAGTACAAACATTACTGATTTCACAACCAAGCCTGCTTCTAGGAATAAATTTAATACAGAAATTTCGTTCATAATAATTTTTTAGCTAAAAAGTAATAATAAATCATTGTTAAAAGGTTTTGGTTTATTTGTTTCCAAATTTATTAAACAAACTTCAATCTCGGCTGAACATAGGATCTTATTTGATGTATTTTCTTTAGCCACTTGTGAGAAAGTTAATCTAGCATTCGAATTCTTATGCACAGTTGAGGAAATCGTTAGAGCATCTTGAATTTTTGCAGGTGAAATGAAATTAATTTGTATTTTTCTTACTACAAATACCAGCCTTTGATTTAATAACTTTTCCTGTGAAATGCCATTGTCAATCAAAAATTCTGTTCTAGATCTCTCAAAAAATTTTAGGTAGTTTGCATGATATACAAAACCTTGGAAGTCAGTATCTTCACAATATACCTTGAGAAATAGATCTCTAGATTTGATATGTTTGCTCATGCAGCTCTATATCTTTTTGAAAAAGTTCTAATAAAATCTGTACAAAGTCTGGCCACAACAAATCAACAGTTATTAGATCATTTTGGATATTTGGATTGATTGTTGATGCAAGTATTCTTACTTTTATAGGCCTTCTATTGAACTTATAAATAAGTGCTGGAATTAAATCATATCCCTCTGATGCTCTGATTACCTGATCCCACCAATCTTGAGGTGGCTCCCCTCCATCACCATATCTCTTGCATTCTAAACACCATCTTCCAAGTCTTAGATCAGGCAGTTCTTTTGTTCTGGTTTGCTCTAAAATTCTTTTAACTGGATTGTTTAAATTAAGATCTTTGACTAGCAAATTTCCTATTTCTCTTTCAAAATTTGCACCTTTTGCTCTTGAATTAACTGGCAAAATTACTCTCCTGGTTCAAAATTATCAGGAAATTGAGCATTGGTGTGCACTTCTTGCACATCATCAAGATCATCCATAAAGTCCATGATTTTTAATATTTTTTCAGCCATTTCTTGATCAACCTCTATAAGGGTATCTGCTCTAAGTGTTGTTTCAGCATTTGAAATTTCAATATCTTTTGATTTAAGAACATCATTTACATTACTTAAATCATTATGAGGAGTAATGAGTTCAAAATATTCACCCTCATCAATTAGATCTTCTGCACCAGCATCTAGTGCAATATCCATCAAATCATCTTCAGCAACTCCCTTGCCTACATGGATGATGCCAAGCTTGTTAAATAGATAAGCCACTGAACCATCTGTACCAAGATTACCGCCAAATTTTGAAAAAGCATGCCTAACATCTGAAACTGTTCTATTTCTATTATCTGTCATTGTCTCCACAAGAATCGCTACACCTCCAGGACCATAACCTTCAAATACTATTTCTTCTAAACTGCCTGTCTCGCCAGTGCCTGAACCTTTTTGAATGGCTCTTTTTATAGTGTCTTTGGGCATGTTTGATTGATTTGCTTTTTCAAGCGCAAGTCTCAATCTAGGATTGTCTTCTGGATCTGGACCGCCTTTAGCTGCAACTGTTATTTCTCTAATAACCTTAGTCCATACTTTAGCTCTAGAGGCGTCTTGTCTTGCTTTGCGATGTTTTATATTTGCCCATTTAGAATGTCCTGCCATTTAATCCTCTTCTATTTGTGTTGATCTTATTTTAAGCTCATCTAATTGGGCATTGTCAACTTTACTGGGGGCTTCTGTAAGGAGGCATGTTGCACTCTGTGTTTTAGGAAATGCAATCACATCTCTTATATTTGAAGTTTTAGTTATAAGCATTACGAGCCTATCCAGCCCAAATGCAATACCTCCATGAGGTGGGCATCCCGAAGATAAAGCATTTAAAAGAAAGCCAAATTTATTTTTTGCTTCTTTGTTGGATATTTTTAAAATATCAAAAACTGCTTTTTGCATCTCTTCTTGATAAATCCTTAGAGATCCTCCTCCAACCTCATAACCATT
>CAJQGY010000050.1 GCA_905478015.1 uncultured SAR86 cluster bacterium | reverse complement strand
GATAAGAAGCCATAGCCAGGATGAATAGCCTCTGCTCCTGATTTCTTAGCAGCCGCAATAATTAAATTTATATCAAGATAACCCCCATTTGGAAGATGAATAGCTTCATCTGAAGCCTTAACATAGGGAGAATCTGCATCAGCATCAACATATACTGCAATGCATCTAATGCCCATTTTACGAGCTGATTTTATTAATCTTATTGCAATTTCACCTCTATTGGCGATAAGAATAGAATTAAAATTCATAGTCTAAATACCCCATATTCATTTGCACCTTCAACAGCAACGTTATTGACAACTGACAAGCAAAACCCTAAAACAGTTCTTGTGTCTCTTGGATCAATAATTCCATCATCAGTTAGCATGCTGCTTGCAACAAGTCCATGAGATATCTTTTCAGCAGCTTCCTCAACCATTTCTCTTATCTGAGCATCTGCTTTTTCATCAAATTTCTCACCCGTTCTTTGAGCTTTTGCACGCCTAACAATGGACATAACTCTTGCAATTTGCTCAGAACCCATAACCCCTATCTTTGCAGTTGGCCATAAAAAGGTAAAACGATTATTAAAAGCTCTTCCTGACATAGCGTATGTTCCGGCACCATATGAAGCACCTACAATAATAGTAATATGAGGCACGTTTGAATTAGAAACTGAATTTATTAGTTGAGAGCCCTTTTTTATAATTGCTTGTCTCTCAAAATCTTTACCTACTAGAAAGCCTGTAACATTCTGAAGAAATACAAGAGGAATATTCCTTTTATTACATAGCTGAATAAAGCTAGCAGCTTTTTCAGCACACTGAGGATAGATTGGACCATTATTACCTAGAATACCTACTTGATAGCCATGAATCGAAGCCCACCCACAAACCATTGTTGGGCCATATAAAGGTTTAAAATCCTCAAACTTAGAACCATCTGCAATTCTTGCAATAATTTCTCTAATATCAAGAGGAGATTTTAAATCTTCGCTAATTAGCCCAAGTAACTCATCTTTACTATATGCAGGTTCAGAAGAAATTTTAGAAGGTTTTTTACCACTTTTGCTCCAATTTAAATGAGACACAACTTCTCTACATATCCTTAATGCATCCATTTCATCTTCCGCAAGATAATCAGAGAGCCCTGAGATTTCTGAATGCATTTGTGCACCACCAAGCGTTTCGGCATCAGAAACCTCTCCGGTCGCAGCCATTACTAGCGGAGGCCCAGCAAGAAATACTTGAGATTGATCTTTTATAAAAATATTATAATCAGACATGCCTGGTTGATATGCTCCACCGGCAGTTGAAGAACCAAAAACAACTGATATTACAGGTATTTTTAGTTTTGAAAGCTCAGTCATTTCATAAAAAAACCTTCCAGTCGCAGCAAAGTGATCCTGCTGGAGTGTTGGAGAGATTGGATCTTGTCCACTTTTACTTCCTGTGCCCATGCTTAGATCACCCCCGGCTGATTCAACAAAACTTATGAAAGGTATTTTGTTGTCTCTTGATATTTCAATAGCCCTTCGCCATTTTTCTCCAGCATATACAGTCATAGCTCCTGCTTTTACTGAAGGATCATTGCCAAATATTACACATTCAACTCCTGCAATAAGACCAATGCCTGAAACACATCCGCCGCCTACGGTATAGTCAGTGCCATATGCAGCAAGTGGACTAATTTCAAGAAAAGGGCTGTCGTCATCAAGAACATTCATAATTCTTTGTCGAATTGGCATCTTTCCTCTTTTAGCTAATCTTTCATGGTGATAAGCTCCACCACCTAATTCTGCTTGATCAAGAAGATCGTCTATAAAATTGAGCTTTTCAATCATTAACTCTTTATTTTTTTTAAAATCTTCAGAATTAATATTAAGATTACTTCTTATTTTTTGTGCGATATTTTGTGAATGCATATGTTTTTATTAATTAAAACTTTCTAAATGGTAATATAATATAGTTAATATTACCAATTAAAAACAGTATTATTATTAGATAAAATATAAATTTAATTATGACAATAAAAATATATAGCTGCGCTGGTTCAAGAGGAATGAGACCAATATGGACTGCAGAAGAGATGGGATTGGATTATGAGGTTGAAATGATGCCATTTCCTCCAAGGTTTCTGCATAAAGATTTTATGGATATAAATATTCTTGGAACAGTCCCTTATTTAATTGATGGCGAGGTTCGCATGACTGAGTCAGTTGCTATGAGCCAGTACATGGTAGATAGGTATGGGCCTTCGGACTTAAAAGTAGCTACAAATGAAGATGATTACGGTGACTATCTCAATTGGTTATCACATTCTGATGCCACATTAACTTTCCCACAAACAGTTTTTTTAAGATATACACTTCAAGAAATAGGAGTAGCTGACAAAGCTGCAGAAGGATACAGGCGATGGTTTATTGCAAGGTTAAAGCTACTAGAACAATCGCTGAATGATAGGGAGTATTTATGTTCAAATAGATTTACGATAGCTGATATATGTGTGAGCTATGCTTTATTTTTAGCCAAAAGTCTTGGAATTGATGAAGCTTTCAAACCAAATATATCAAGATGGACTAGTATGTTATTCGAAAGAAAGGCATTCAAAAAAATTAAGGATTTTTCACATGATGAAGTTAAGTAAATTGAATAAATATTTTTTGCTATTTTTTGTACTCATTTCAATAGTTACTCAAGCAGAGGCAAACGCAAACAAAACTAATCATACACAGTCAATTGTTCTAGGATCGGGTTGTTTTTGGGGTGCTGAAAAGGGCTATGAGCAGATACGAGGAGTCGAAGATGCCGTTTCAGGTTATGCAGATGGAAGGGGTGTTTCACCTAATTACAGATCGATAACACAATTTAAAAATAAATATAATAATAATAATTTTGCCGAAGTTGTAGAAGTAACATTTAATTCAAATGAAATAAGCCTCAGATCAATTATTAAGCACTTTTTTGAGTCGCATGATCCAACACAGTCAAATAGACAAGGAAATGATATTGGCACTCAATACAGATCAACAATTCTTTATAAAAATAATGAAGAGAAGGTGATTATTGAAAGAGTTTTAAATGAGTATCAAGACCTTTTAAACAAGTCTGGATATGGAAAAATTGTTACAAAAGTTAAAAAGCTTGAAAGCTTTTTTGAAGCAGAAAATTATCATCAAGATTATATAAAGAAGAACCCTAATGGATATTGTCCAGATCATTCTACCGGTGTTGTTTTTAACGATGAGCCGCCCAAAGAAATTGATAACTCAAACCTTCTTATTGGAAAACATATCCTAGTTATTGATTCAAAGACATATTGCCCATATTGTGAAAAATTTGATAATGAAGTTCTACAATCATATAAAGGCACTATTCCATTCTCAAAAAGAACTTCAGATCAACTTAACTCTCTTCAAATATCAGCTCCAACTTGGGCTACACCTACAATAATTTTTTTATTAGATGGTAAAGAGGTTTTTGCTAAGCAAGGTTATATGGAACCAATTAATTTTTACAAAGCACTAGGCAAGTTTAAGCTGGGTGAATCAGAAGCCTATGATGTTGCTTTTAATGAGGGAACAGACGCAAGATTTTGCAAAGAATATCAAATTTTTAAGAATACGCCTGATGGCATTTTTGTAGACAAGCTTAGCGGCCAACCTTTATTCGATACCAGAGATAGATTCGTTTCTAAATCTGGGTGGCTGTCTTTTACAAAACCAGTTGATGATGCAAC
>CAJQGY010000049.1 GCA_905478015.1 uncultured SAR86 cluster bacterium | reverse complement strand
TCTTCTTGCCCCAATGCAAGCAATATTAATATCAACTCCGGCTTTGGTAATGTAATTATTATTTGACTCTATTGCATTAAACATACCAGTGGCAACATTACCCCAACCACATATTCCTACTTTCAATGTTTTCATTTAATTACCTAAAATATTTTTAATGCCTCTAACTGCCTGTCTTATTCTTTGCTCATTTTCAATTAAGGAAAAACGAACATAATTATCCCCTTCAATTCCAAAGCCTGCACCTGGTGATACTGCAACTTTAGCTTCAGATATTAACATTTTACTAAACTCAAGAGACCCTAAATTTTCAAACTTTTTAGGTACTTTAGCCCAAACAAACATTGTTGCAAGTGGCTTCTCAATGCTCCAGCCAATTCTATTCAAACCATCGCATAATTCATCCCTTCTAGATTTATATATATTACTAATATGTTTAACCTCATCATCACATTCATTTAATGCTTTTATGGCTGCAACCTGAATAGGAGTAAAGGTTCCATAGTCTAAATATGATTTCATTTTTTTTAAAGCCTCTATAAGATCCTTATTTCCACAGCAAAATCCTACTCTCCAGCCAGGCATATTATAGGATTTTGACATAGTAAAAAATTCAACTGCTATATCTTTTGCGCCATCAACCTCTAGAATTGATGGTGACTTATAACCATCAAAAGTAATATCTGAATATGCCAAATCATGAATTACCCAAATGTCATATTTTTTACCAATTTTAATAATTTTCTCGAAGAAAAATTTATCTGCTATTTGAGTTGTTGGGTTAGAAGGAAAATTAATAATAATCATTTTTGGTTTTTTTACAGACTTTAAAATACTGGTCTCAATATCATCTATAAAATTATCTAAGTTTTCTTTCAATGGAACTGATTTTAAATTAGCGCCAGCTATGACAACTCCATAAGAATGGATTGGATAAGTTGGTGATTGAACTATCACAGAGTCATTTGGGGAAAGTGTGGCCAAGGAAAGATGAGCTATACCCTCTTTAGAGCCCATGCAAGTTACAACCTCTTTATCAATACATAAATCAACTCCATGCTTTCTTTTATACCAATCTGCAATAGCGAGTCTTAATTTTGGAATTCCCGCTGATTGGGAGTATCTATGTGTTAAAGGGTTTTTTACAGTTTCCGTAAGCTTGTCTACTATAGCTTGGGGCGTAGCTTGATCGGGATTACCCATACCTAGGTCAATAATATCCTCTCCGAGAGATCTGGCTTTGCTCTTTAAGTTATTTATTTCAGAGAATATATAAGGAGGTAGTTTATCTGCATTTACAAATCTGAGATCAGGCATAATTTACTCCATCAGCCTCTTAATGAGTTCATCAGGTGGCACATATCCTTTTATTTGGGAGCCATTACTTGTAAAAATTGCAGGAGTGCCTGTAACGCCAAGATTTTTTCCAAGATTATATTGTTCAGTGATGGGTTGATTGGTGCAAAAAAGTGATTTTATTTCACCATCTTCTTTAAGTATTGATAGTAAATTTTTTTTATCATCTGAGCACCATACACTCACCATCTTCTGATAGGTTTTGCCATCAATACCTGACCTTGGAAAAGCAGCATAATTTACAGATATCCCAAGATTATTATATTCACTGATCTGACTATGAAATTTTCTACAGTACCCACAGTCAACATCAGTAAATACAAATATATTATGTTTTTGATTTTCAGACTTGTACTGAATTAAATCTTCAACTGGTATTGCATCTAAAAGAACTTTCCTTCTATTATCTAAATCCACTATGCTCAAATTCTTTACACTACCTTTTTCAATTTGATACAAATCGCCATATATAAAATAATTACCATCTTCAGATACATATAATGGCTGCAGATCACCAAAATAAACTTTGAAAAGACCATCAATAACTGATTCTTCGATGGACTCAATTTTTGATTCTGGAGGAAGAACAGCTAAAACTTTTTCTTCAATAGTATTTGTGTACGAAAATAATGAAAGGAAGAATATACAATAAAGAGAATGACTTTTCATTTTAGCCTCGTGGATGATGTTTTTTCAAAATATCACTTAATCTTTGTTTTGCGATATGAGTATATATTTGAGTTGTCGATAAGTCACTATGGCCAAGCAACATTTGCACAGATCTTAAGTCTGCGCCTCTATTTAATAGATGGGTTGCAAATGCATGTCTTAAAGTATGTGGTGAGATATTTGAATTTAGATTACATTTCTTTAAATAAACTTTCATTCTATTCCAAAAGCTCACCCTGCTTATTCCCTTGTTTCTATTGCTTAAAAATAACTCTTTTGCTTGGCTCTTGGCTCTAACTAATAAGTAGTTAGTAATTGCATTATGAGCTTGGTCACCAAATGGTATTAATCGCTCCTTTGAGCCCTTTCCCATAATTCTAATAACTCTTCTATTCATATCAATATTATTAAATTTAATGCCTATAAGCTCAGAAACTCTTACTCCAGTTGCATATAGGAGCTCAACCATTGCTCTGTCTCTTATTTCAATATTGCTATTATTTTTTATTGAGGATAAAAGGATTTCAACATCTTTTTCTGACATAGAGCTTGGGAGGTTTTTATTTTGTTTTGGGATTGGTATGTCTTCAGTTGGTATGTCTTTTATATATTTTTTCTTTTTTAGAAATAAAAAATAGGATTTGATTGATGATATTTTTCTATTTACTGATGAGCTCTTAAAGTCATCATCAAATAAATATTTAATATATTTATTTATATCTTGAGATGTAACTGATTTGGCTGGGATTTTTAAAACTTTCATAGACCATTCCATGAAATGTATTAGGTCAGATTGATATGATTTTACAGAGTTTTGTGAAAGACCTTTTTCTATATAAAGATAATCTAAAAAGGATCTAGTAATAGGATCCTTTAAGAGATACCTTTTCATTGAACTAGTCTAATCTTTCTTTAATTCTTGCAGACTTACCAGATCGATCTCTTAGATAAAATAGTTTAGCCTGTCTAACATCACCTTTTCTTTTAACAGTAATTGAATCAATCATTGGGCTATGTGTTTGAAAAGTTCTTTCAACACCTATACCGCTAGAAATTTTTCTTACAATAAAGGAAGAGTTAAGTCCGCCTTTTTTTACACCCATAACAACGCCTTCAAAAGCCTGCAGTCTTGAGCGCTGTCCTTCTTTTACTTTGACAGAAACCACAACTGTATCTCCCGGTCTGAATGATGGAACATCTGTTTTAAGCTGTCTTTTTTCAAATTGTTGAACAATTTGAGCAGGTGATTTTTCTTCTAATGAAACAGAAGGTGCTTGATCGCCTTCTTCATTTGCAGTTTCAGATGATTCTAAAGAAGCCTCATCATTTGATTGAGTTTCTTCTGCTCCGCTTTCTAAATTAGAAGCATCTTCGTTTGTTGTATTATCTTTGTCTGTCATTTTTTAATCCACCTAAAAAGTGCTATAGGATATCCTTAGTTAGCAATTCTTCCAAGAGTTTTTTTTGTTTATTTGTCAATTTTACATTATTTAATAGTTCTGGTCTTCTTAAATAAGTTTGAATTAAAGAATTTTTCGCTCTCCATTCTTTTATTTCGTTATGATTTCCGGACAAAAGAACATCTGGTACTGTCATATCTTCAAATATTTCAGGTCTCGTGTAGGCATGCCCTTTAAGCAAACCATTAGAAAATGTATCATTTTTTAATGAATTATTGTTACCAATAGTACCTGGAATAACTCTTATGATTGCATCTATCGTGCAAAGTGCTGCAGCTTCACCACCATTTAGAATAAAATCTCCCAAAGAGATCTCTTCATCTACATACTTATCAATAAACCTTTGATCAATGCCTTCATATCTTCCACAAACAAACGTAAGATTTTTTTCATTTGAAAGTTTTTGAACTTTTTTTTGATCTAATTTAGATCCTTGTGGAGAGAAGTTAATAACAAGACCTCTGTCATTTTTAGGGATTTCTTTGAGGGTATTAGCTAATGGCTCTGCCATCATTAACATCCCTTCTCCTCCTCCATATGGTTTAGAGTCAACTTGTCTATGCTTATTAATAGATTTTTGTCTAATATCTAAGCAGTTTATTCTTACATTTCCGCTACTAATTGATTGACCAACCAAACCATAATCTAGAAATGAAAACATCTCTGGAAAAATTGTTAGTATATTAATATTCATTATTTTAAAAGTCTTTTGGCCAATCTACTGTTATTGTTTCATCATCAATACTAAGTATAAAAACTTTTTTAACAAAGGGAATTTGTCTTTTCTTGGAATCAATTGATGACTCTGATGGAAAAATCTCTAATAAATCATTTGATCCATAGTTTGATATTTCTTTAACTGTACCTAGCTCATCATTATTATTGATGTCTAAGACCTTCATTCCAATAAGATCATGCCAGTAAAATTCCTCTTGGTTGAGATTGGGGAGTTCAGATTCTTTTATAAAAACTTTGAGATTAGTAAAGCTTTTTACCGCATCTATAGTGTCTATAGATGTTATTTTAGATAAGAATTTCTCATTAAATTTTTTAATATAAGCAATATTGAGCTCAGGGTTATTTTCTATTATAAGGGTTGAATAATTTATAATATTATCTTGGGGGTCGCAGTAAGAGTTTAGAAAAAACTCACCATTTAAACCCCTAGACTTACCAATAGAACCAACACAGATTAAATTATTATCTAATCTATTTACTTTCATCATCTGAAGAATCTTTCTTTTCAGATTCTTCTTCAGCAGGTGCTTCTTCAGCAGGAGCTTCTTCAGCAGGTACTTCTTCAACAGGAGCTTCTTCAGCAGGTGCTTCTTCAACCGGAGCTTCTTCAGCAGGAGCTTCTTCAG
>CAJQGY010000048.1 GCA_905478015.1 uncultured SAR86 cluster bacterium | reverse complement strand
ATGTTAATTCTGATAATATGGTCAATTACTAATTAATATATATATTTATTAGTTATATATCGACATCAGAACTGCACATGTATATTTAAAATAAGATTGTGGAGAAGTTATGAAAAATGATGAACTTATTGATCATTTAAAGAATAATAACGAACAACAGCTAGATCATCTTGAAAATGCCTTGCCTATAATTAAAAAATTACTAGTTCTTCTTCTCGATGATGAAAAGTCTTCAATATTGACGTTTTTTAGATCCGATGTTTATAAATATTTTTTTCTTTTAACTTTCATGGTTGAATATTTTGATGGTGATGAGATATCTCAAGAGCATGCTATATCTCTTGTTCCGCAGAAATACGCATCTAGAATTAAAAGACTACAAGTCCTTAAACAGGCAGTTGAGCTTGGATATATTATTGAAAAATCATCTACAGTAGACAAAAGAAGAAGAATATACTCTCCGTCAACTCAGTTAGTTGCCGAATTCCTTGAGGGAGCTAATAACATAAATAATATCTTCGAAAATTAGTTAATATCTATTTTTACTACATTTACTTAATTATATTTATTACAATTATGTTATGAGTAAAATAAAAAAAACTGATCAGGAGTGGAAAGGTTCTTTATCAGACGAATCTTTTAAAGTAACAAGAGAGTCTGCTACAGAAAGACCGTTTACTGGTAAATACTGGGACTTTGATGAAAGTGGTATTTATAAATGTATTTGTTGCTCTGAACCTCTATTTGAGTCGCAAACAAAATTTGATGCTGGTTGCGGATGGCCTAGCTTCTTTGTACCTATTGAGAGCTCATCAGTCACCGAACATGAAGACAATTCATTATCTAGAACAAGAACTGAAATAAAATGCTCAAAATGTGATGCTCATCTCGGTCATGTTTTTGAAGATGGCCCAGATCCAACAGGATTGAGATATTGTATAAATTCAGTAGCCCTTGATTTTGATGCAAAATAATAGAACCACTTGAATCAAACTAGCAAAAAACAACCTAATCTTTTTAGTTCATTAAAAAAAGTAAGTGGATGGACTGGTTTATCAAGATTATTTGGTTTATTTAGAGATATAGCAACAACAGGCTTGCTTGGAGCCTCATATTTGCATGATATTTTTATCGTTATCTTAAAAATTCCAAATTTATTTAGAAGATTTTTTGCAGAAGGAGCATTCAATCAAGCCTTTATACCAGTTTACAGTGACTACTATAAAGAAAATAATGAGCGCTTATCAAAAGAGTTTTTAAATTCTCTCTTAGGAACACTATTAGTATTTCTATTTTGTTTTACCGTCATAGTTCTACTTTTTTCACCAGTGGTAGTCATGATATTTGCTCCAGGATTTTATTCAGACCCAATAAAGCAGAATATATCAGTAGATATTTTAAGAATTATGTTTCCATACCTATCATTGATATCTCTTGTTGCTTTTGCATCTGGAATTCAAAACACGCATTCAAAATTTTCAGTACCAGCAGCAACACCTATAATTTTTAATTTATGCCTAATTCTAACTGCATATAAAATAGCACCTTTGTATTCAATACCTATCTATCCTCTAGCCTGGGGTGTTTTGGTAGCTGGTATTTTACAATTTATAATTCAATTAGCACCACTTTCAGCAATTGATAGGCTTCCTGTTCCTAAGTTTAATCTTAATCATCCTGGAGTGAAAAAAGTTTTATTAGTAATGTTACCCGCACTATTTGCAGGCGGGATTATGCAAATAAATATACTTGTAGATACAATATTTGCTTCACTACTTGAGACCGGAAGCCCTACCTGGCTTTATATTTCTGATAGATTAATTCAATTACCCATGGGAGTATTTGCTATAGCAATCGGGACTATTCTTCTTCCCCTGCTATCAAATATTGATTTTGATACCAACAAGATAGATTTTATTAAAAGTGTTAAAAAAGCTCAAAAAGTAGTATTAATAATAGGGCTTCCTTCATGTATTGGGATATATTTTTGTGCTGAACATATTATTAGTACTATTTTTTTTAGAGGTGAATTTACAAATGTTGATGTAATTAAGACTTCATTAAGTTTAGAGATTTTAGCCCTTGGACTTCCATTTTTTATGTTAATGAAAATATTAATACCTGCTTTTTTTTCTAGAAAGATAACCAAGGTCCCAGTTTTAATAGCCTTAGTTTCATTAATATTAAATATTCTTCTTAATTATATATTTGCTTTTATTTATGGGTATGGGCATGTGGGGATTGCAATGGGGAGTTCAATTGCAGCACTTGTAAGTGTTTTAATTCTTGAGTGTATATTAGCTCGAGAAGGAATAGTTAAGCTCAGCAACCCATTTAATAGGTTTAATTTATCTTTGTTAGCATCATGCTTTGCTCTGTCTTTATTTTTATACCAATTTAATCAATATTTCATCTTTTCTGATATAGACGCTTTTAGCAAAATATTATTTTTATCTTTAGAAGTAGCTATCTCGGTTTTAATATATTTTTCATGTATTAAAATATTTTTAGGTAGTGAGTTCAAAAAACTGTTATCTGAATAATAAAATGTACTTAATTAGAGGCCAAAATAATATTAATCTTTTTAAAAAAAGATTTCCAGAGGTTCAGCTTTCTGCAACCATTGGAAATTTTGATGGTTTGCATTTGGGTCATAAGTCTATTCTTAAGTCTATTAAAGATGATGCTAAAAATAGAAATTCTAAAACCATTGTTTTTTTTACTGAACCACATGCATCAGAATATTTTGCAAAAAAAAATAATAATATTGAAATCTCTCCTCCTAGACTTTCTCCTTGGAGGGAGAAAGTTAAACTTCTTGATGAAGAAGGTATAGATTTTGGATTCTTCTTAAAGTTCAATGATACTCTTCGGTCAATGTCTCCAGAGAGTTTTATTGAAGAAATTTTAGGTTCACTAGATTTAGTTTCTTTAAAAGTAGGAGATGATTTTAGATTTGGAGCAGATAGAGCAGGAGATTTTAAATTTTTAAAAAATTGGGGTGACATTAATAAAGTCTCAATATCAAATACACCCACTTTTTTACATGAAGAGAAAAGAGTGAGTAGTACATGGATAAGAGAGTCATTACTTAAGAGTAATTTTTCACTAGCATCAAAACTTTTAGGCAGGCCTTATACTTTTTCTGGTAAGGTCGTAGAAGGTCAGCAGCTAGGAAGAACTATTGGTGTTCCAACAGCCAACCTGTGGATTCCGAAGCAAAAACTACCAATTTCTGGAGTTTATGCGGTCAAATGTTTGCTTGAAAAAGAAATTTATAAAGGAATTGCTAATATGGGAGTAAGGCCTACAGTTAATGGCACTAAGCCTGTTCTAGAAGTTCATATATTTGATTTCAATAGAGATATATATTCAAAGAGACTGGAGGTTGAATTTAAACATAAAATTAGAGATGAAAAGAAGTTTAAAGATCTTAATCTGTTAAAATCTCAAATTCAAAAAGATATATCAATAGCCAAAGAGTTATTAAGATAAAAAATTATGGCCACAAACTACAGAGATACGCTTAACCTACCAGAAACAGAATTATCCATGAAAGCTGGCCTACCTAGAAAGGAACCAGAAATTCTAAGCTTCTGGAATGATATTGATTTGTATAACAAGATAAGGAAGCTTAATGATGGCAATGAGAGGTTTATTCTTCATGATGGCCCTCCTTATGCAAATGGCCCAATTCATTTAGGACATTCAGTTAATAAAATCTTAAAAGATATTACTATTAAATCAAAAACTTTAAGCGGTTATGATGCGCCTTATGTGCCTGGCTGGGACTGTCATGGATTGCCAATTGAGCTAAATGTAGAGAAGAAGCATGGAAGGCGAAGTGAAGTAGTCTCTGACAAAAAACTCTTTCAGGAAGCCTGCAAAGAATATGCCCTCACTCAAATAGATAAGCAAAAAGAGGATTTTATTAGACTTGGAGTTTTTGGTGAGTGGGAAAATCCCTATAAAAGCTTGGATTCAACTTTTGAAGCTGATGTTGTTAGAGCCCTTGGAAAAATTTTTGAAAAAGGTCATATCCATAAAGGTGAGAAACCTGTTAATTGGTGTCAAGATTGTGGCTCGGCTCTAGCAGAAGCAGAAGTAGAGTATATGGATAAAGTCTCTAAATCTATTGATGTAAGTTTCAAAGTCTCTGATAAGTATGTAAGCAAGGTAAATGAGGTATTTAATCAAATTAATATTGATAATATTTCATTTGTAATTTGGACCACGACACCATGGACAATTCCATCAAATGTTGCTGTTTGCATCAATCCTGATCTTAATTATGCATTGGTAAAAAAAGATCATGCGTTCATAATTATTGCTGAAGAAATGGTAGATTCCTGCGATCTAAGATGGAAATCTGATATGGAAATTATATCAGTTGTAAAGGGTAGTTCATTCGGCAATATAGAACTGCAACATCCATTCATTAACAGGAAGTCAATTTTACTGGAAGGCGACCATGTTACAACCGAGGCTGGTACTGGTTGTGTTCATACAGCTCCAGCACATGGGTTAGATGACTTTAATATATGCAAAAAAAATAATATAGAAGTATACAAAGCCTTGAATGCTAGAGCTTTATTCACATCAGATTTTGACTTTATTGAAGGGCTTCCTCCGCTTAAAGCAGATGAAAAGATCATTCAAAAACTTTCTGATGTTCATGCTCTCGTATCAGTGGAGAATTATGACCATTCATATCCACACTGCTGGAGGCACAAAACCCCTCTAATCTTTACAGCTACAGCTCAATGGTTTATTTCAATGAACAAAGCCAACCTTTTATCAGATGCTAAAGAAGTTGTTGATAGTGTGAACTGGGAGCCATCATGGGGGCTCCAAAGAATTAATTCAATGCTCAATGATAGACCAGATTGGTGTATCTCTAGGCAAAGAAACTGGGGCGTACCAATTACCCTTGTTATAAATAAAGAGACTGGAGAGATACATCCTGATCAAGATAAACTATTTATAAAATTTGCCGACCTAATAGAAAAAGAGGGCATCTCTGCATGGAGTTCACTAGACCTGTCTGAATACATTGATGATTATGATCAATATATTAAAGTTACAGATTCTCTTGATGTATGGTTTGATTCAGGTGTGACCCATTTTGCTGTCACCGATGATAGGTTTGGCAAGGATACTGTGGCAGATTTATATCTTGAAGGTTCAGATCAGCATAGAGGCTGGTTCCAATCTTCATTATTAACATCTATGGCCATGAATAACAGAGCTCCATATAAATCAGTTTTAACCCATGGTTTTGTGGTTGATGAAAATGGAAGAAAGCAATCAAAATCTCTTGGGAATGTAGTATCTCCACAGAAAGTCTGGGATAGTCTTGGAGCTGATATTCTAAGATTATGGGTTGCTTCAACAGACTTTAGGAGCGAAATGGTTGCGTCTGATGAAATCTTAAAGAGGGTATCAGATCAATATAGAAGAATAAGAAATACATTGAGATTTGTTCTTGGTAATCTCCATGATTTTAGTAATAAAGATTCCATAGAAATGAAAGACCAGGTGGAGCTTGATAAATGGATTATTAATGCTTCAAAGGAGCTTGAGGAGAATGTTTTAAAGGATTATGAGAGTTACTCATATCATACTGCTGTTCAAAAAATTCATAATTTTTGTGTAAATGAATTGGGCGGAATATATTTAGATATTGTTAAGGATAGGCTTTACAC
>CAJQGY010000047.1 GCA_905478015.1 uncultured SAR86 cluster bacterium | reverse complement strand
CCAGAAAAATTACAAATTTTTGAAGAAAAACTGCAAATTTTAGAAAATAAAATCAAAAATTAAAAAAATTAAAAATTTTACACGCCCGTTTTTGTTATATTTTAGGGACTGACCTCCAAAAAATCATAAATATTCAAATATATGTATATTTATTTTATTTATTTTATTATTTTTATTTATTAATTTAAAATTATAGATAGTTTTCAAAATTATTTAATTTTTCTCTCTTTTACTTTTATTTATTTTAGTTAAAATTAAAAATTGATTTTTAAAAATGCGTTTTATTTTTCAAAATAAAAATATAATTATATTATAATATATAATTATTTTAATTTAAAAACAAATTTATAATATTATTTAATATCTCAAATAAAACTATATAATCATTTTATAAAATGTCAAATTTCAAAATGTCTTTTATTGAGGAGGTTAATCCTGAAATATGCCAAAAACTGGCGAAAATGTCTTTTCAACAGTTTCGTGAATTTTACGAAACACCTGAAAAACACAACGAAACTGGCGATATTGATGACATTGTGGTTCAATTTAAAATGTTAAAATTTTATTGTAATCAACAAATCAGTAATAATTATAGTATGGAGATGAACTATAAATATGCTAATGGTAAAAATGAAGGTCGCATTTTTGTAGATGGTAAAATGGGATTACAACGCATTTGGAAAAAATTTAGGGGTATTTTATGTGATGGTTTAAATATTGATTTAGATATGATAAACGCTCACCCTACTATTTTATTATATTTATGTAAGTTAAATAAAATTGATTGTGATAATTTAGAAAATTATGTTAATAATCGTAAATATTGTTTAGATAGTTTAAAAGAAAGTGATAAATTAACAAAAGAAGAGGCTAAAATTTTATTTATATGTAGTATGAATAGTGAAGAACCTATTTTATGTAAATATGAAGGTAAAAAACAAATTAAATATAAAAATGAATTTTATAAAAAATTTGATGCTGAAATGAAAATAATTCAATGTAAATTTATTAAAATATATGAAAATGAATTTAAATATATAGAAAAGAAAAATAAAGATAATTTAAACGGTAAATTACTAAATAGTATATTATGTAAATATGAAAACCAAATTTTACAAAAAGCAATGAATAGAATGAGTAGTTTGAAAATAAGAGTTCCAATGCTAGATGGTTTTATGGTTGATATTAGAGATGTTAATTTTCCTATTGAAATGATTATTAATACATTAAATAAAGAAACAGAAGAATATAATATTAAATGGTCTCATAAACATCATGATATAGAAATATTAGATAAATTAAATAATATGAAATTTAATGATAATTTATATGATTATATAGGAGATAGTGAAGAAGATGTAGCAAATTATATATTATCAACATTATTAAAGAATAAATTATTTAATTGTGATGGTGAAAAGTTTTTATATTTAAAGCCTAAATGGATTAAAAAAGATGTTAATAAATTATTATTTCAGGTTTTAACACCTCATCATTTTTACATAAATACACCAATGGGTGTAAGAATAATAAATAAACATACAAGTTCATTAAAATCATTAATTGAAATGATTTTAAATTTATGCCCTAATGAAGATGATTTTTATAAAATAACACATAAAGATACTAAACATAGATTATTTTATAATAATGGTTATTATGATTTTATAGAAGGTAAATTTATAGAATATAATGATGATAATATTCCATTTACAACACAATTTATTAATAGAGATTATATACCTAATAATAAATTAGAAAAAGAGATTTACGAAAAAATATTTTATCCTATATTTAATATAGATTTTGATGAAAATAATGATCCTATTAAAAATGATAAATACCAAACTATGAAATATGCTATTTTTCAATTATCCCGTAAAATAGCAGGTCATATTGAAGATAAAAATTGGTTATTCTTTCTGGGTGGTCGTAATAGCGGTAAAGGTATAATAGAACGTTTATTAAGTCATTGTTTTGAACCTTATGTAAAATCATTCAATAGTAGTAATTTAATAAGTAAAAAAACAATGGGTGAAATATCAAAAGAACTGGCATGGATGGTTGATTTTGAATTTTCAAGGTTAATATTTGGTAGTGAAATAGACCAGAAATTAGATAATAAGGGTAGAAATGAAATAAAATTTAATGGTAGATTAATAAAAAGTATTATGTCAGGAGGTGATGAATTAGAATGTAGAACAAATAATAAAGATGCCAGAAAATTTCAAATTCAATCAACAATTGTTTTATGTGCTAATGATATTCCAACGTGCGAACCAGTAGATGCTATGGACTTTTGTCTTAAATTTGATATGCCATGTAGGTTTTTAACTGATGATATGTATAATAAATTAGGAGAAGGAGTAAAAAAAACATTTATAAGAAAAACTGCGGACGATAGTCTTAAAAATTGGTTAAGTAATATTGATGTTATACAATCAATAGAACATATAATATTTGAAGCATATAAAGAAAAAATAAATATACCTGATAGTTTAATAGATACAGTAGAAAACGAACAAATAGAAACCGCAGAAGATAAATTATTATCATTATTTGATTTTAGTGAAGAATATTTTAATAATGTAATTTTAAATAATAAACTACAATTTTATTTAGAAAATCATCATATTTCAATGTCTATGATTAAATGTAATAAAATATTAAAATTAAATGGTGCTGAATTATATAGAAATAGTAAGCAAAAAGGATTAAAAGGTTTAAAATATATAGGTGATGATGAAGAAATAAATATGTAAAAAATTGTGTATATTTGTATAAATGTTTAGTATTTTGTAATAATAATTTTTTTTAGTTTTAGTTTTTTTATTAAAATGTTTT
>CAJQGY010000046.1 GCA_905478015.1 uncultured SAR86 cluster bacterium | reverse complement strand
CTTTTGTTGACCTTCATAGAAAAAATAAAATTTACAGAGGGTATAGACTCGTTAATTGGGATCCGTCACTAAAAACTGCTGTATCTGATTTAGAGGTTGTCAGGCAAGAAAAGAAAGGCTTATTGTGGCATATAAAATATCCTATAGAAGGAACTGATGAGTATGTTGAAATCGCTACCACAAGACCTGAGACAATGTTTGGAGATATGGCTATAGCAGTTAATCCAAATGATGAAAGGTACAAGCCTATTGTTGGTAAATATGTAAATTTGCCATTTGTGGGAAGAAGAATACCCATCATTGCAGATGAATATGTAGATATGGAATTCGGAACTGGGTGTCTTAAGATTACTCCAGGTCATGATTTTAATGATTATGAAATTGGTAAGAAATATTCACTTTATGAGCTTGATGGCACAGTTCATACCTCCGATAAACAAGAAGATTTTTCTCCTATAAGTATATTTAATGATGATGCTTGGAGTAATGAAAATGTCCCAGAACTATTCAGTAATCTTGATAGATTTAAAGTTAGAAAACTAGTCATTCAAGAACTGCAAAATATTGGCTTATTGGTTAAAGAGGAGCCACATGATATTAGCGTCCCAAGAGGAGAAAGATCAAATATAGTTATAGAGCCTAGGTTGAGCTATCAATGGTATGTAAAGACATCTGAAATGGCTGCAAGGGCAAATGATGCAGTTAATAATGGAGACATAAAATTTCATCCAAGCAATTGGGATAAAACCTATTTCAATTGGATGAATAACATTGAAGACTGGTGCATTAGCAGACAAATCTGGTGGGGGCATAGAATACCTGCTTGGTATGATAATGAAGGCAATGTTTATGTTGGTGAAGATGAGAATAATGTAAGGGAACAATACAATCTTGGAGATGTTGAGCTTAATCAAGATGAAGATGTTTTAGATACTTGGTTTTCATCAAGCTTATGGCCTTTTGCCTCTTTAGGATGGCCTGAAAAAACTGATGAATTTAAAAAGCATTTTCCAACCTCGTTACTTGTTACTGGTTTTGATATTATTTTTTTCTGGGTAGCGAGAATGATGATGATGAGTCTAGAATTCACTGATCAGATTCCTTTTAAAGATGTCTATGTGACTGGATTAATCAGAGATGAGAATGGCCAAAAAATGTCTAAGTCCAAAGGAAATGTTATTGATCCATTGGATTTAATTTATGGAATTTCTCAAGAAGATCTTGTTAAGAAAAGGACTAGCAACCTTATGCAAGAAAGCACGGCTGAAAAAATTGCTAAAAAAACAAGAAAGCAATTTCCTAATGGCATTAATTCCTATGGATCAGATGCATTAAGAATGACTTTTTACTCATTAGCTACGCATACTAAAGACATTAGTTTTGAACTAGGAAGGCTAAAGGGTTATAGAAATTTTTGCACGAAAATTTGGAATGCGGCAAGGTTTATTAATGGCTATCCAGAAAGCAATGATGTCTTTAAGGCGGAGAATGATAATGATGCTTTGATATTAGAAGAGTTTAAAAAATCGAAGCTTAAAATTGCTCAAAATATTGCAGACTATAGGCTTGATTATGCTATTAATGAAATATATGAATTCTTCTGGAGCAAATTTTGCGATGTCTATATTGAAGAATGTAAAAAAAGTGGAGATACAAAAAATCTTAGGCCGCTTTTGAAAGAAATACTAGTTATGATGCACCCTTTCGCGCCTTTCATAACCGAAGAGATACATAGTTTATTATTTGATAGTACTATAATTAGGTGAGATAAAGCTCCTATGGCTATTATTAAAGCATCTAATCTTGTTAAAAAATATAAAAATCCTGAAGAAAAATTAAAGACTTTTAACGCAGTAGATGGAGTTTCTTTGTCTATTAAAACTGGTGATATCTTTGGAATACTAGGCCCTAATGGAGCCGGCAAGACCTCAACTCTTGAAATGCTTGAAGGTCTTAAGGATATAGATGAAGGCTCGGCTTTAATTAATTCAATTGATGTTACAAACAATCCATATGAAATAAAAAAAATAATAGGGGTTCAACTTCAAGCTAATGAATATTTTGATAATATGACATTGACTGAACTGCTTAAATTATTTATAGCATTGTACAGCTCTTCGAATGATCCGCTGGAATTACTTAAAAGAGTAAAGCTGCAAGATAAAGCAAATGCTAATGCAAATGAGTTGTCTGGGGGCCAAAAGCAAAGATTTTCAATAGCCTCAGCATTAGTCAATAATCCTTTAGTTTTATTTCTTGATGAACCAACAACGGGTTTAGACCCGCAAGCAAAGAGAAATATTTGGGATCTTATCCTGGAACTAAATGGAGCTGGCATGACCATAGTTCTGACTACTCACAATATGGAAGAGGCGGAGTTTTTATGCCATAGGATAGCAATTATGGATTATGGAAAAATTATTGCAGAGGATTCGCCTAAGAACTTAATTATGAAACATGCTCCTAATAAAATTAGAGAAATTAAATATGGAAATATGGAAGATGTATTTATAGCCTTAACAGGTCACGGACTAAGAGATTAGGATGCTTAGAAAACCTCAATTATATTTAACGAAAGTTTTTATTCAGATATTTTTAAGAAATAAGCAATATATTTTTTTTAGTCTCTTATTACCTGTGGTTATTTTAGGGATTGTGGGCTTGAATGATGGAGAAAGAGATCCAGTAGACATTGGTCTTGTTGACTACTCAAACTCGAATATTTCTAAAGAGTTTATTGAAAAACTTTCTAACAATGCATTATTTAATATCAATCAGTCTGATGAGGTGAATCTTAGAAATAAACTTATTAAAGGTGAACTAACGTTAATACTTGTTCTTCCTAATGATATGGGGAATACAAATAAAACAACAAATATAAAATTATTAGCAGACAAATCACAAATTAATTTTATTGAAGCCATAAAACCAATTATCAATCAGACGCTCATAAGCGTTGAGAGAGAAATTTCTGAAAAAATACCTATGTTTAGTCTTGAAATAAAAGACATTAAATCAAGAACTCAAACTTACTTAGATTTCTTATTGCCTGGCATTATGGCATTTATGCTTATGAATCTTAGTATTGCTGGAAGTGGATTTAATGTTGTTGAATTTAGAAGAAGAGGAATACTTAAAAGATTATTTGTAACTCCAATTAAACCAATAGATTTTGTCTCTGCAATAGTTATTGCTCGTATGGTTATTGTCCTTGGTCAGTTAAGTATTATTTTTAGTTTTGCCTTTTTCTTTTTAGATGTAAATATTGTTGGAAGTATTTCACACTTATTTTTCGTTATTATGCTAAGCGTATTAATGTTTTTAACTTTAGGTTTTTCAATTGGGAGCTTGGCTAAAACCCAAGAATCAGTTGGTGTGATAGCTTCTATTTTTATTTATCCTCAGATAGTTATGTCAGGAGTTTTTTTTCCAATAGAAACCTTGCCAGAATTCATTCAGCCATTTTCAGAAATATTACCCCTTTCAATAGTTGCAGATGCCATGAGATCAATTTCTAGTGATGGCCTTTCATTTTTAGCTGTATATAAGAATATGATTGGTATAAGTATATGGATTGTTATAGGTACCTTTGTTTCAACGAAGCTATTTGTATGGAAAGAAGTTGCAGGGTAATTTAAGGTATCTTCAGCAACTTTTATATGACTACTGAGTAGGAATAAAATACATTTGTATATGATCGATATTATCTTCTAGGTAAACCTCTCCTCTTGGAGTAAACCCCAAATCAATATAAAAATGTTGTAATCGATGTTGTGCTGAAATTACGATTTCGTAATTTGAGTATTCTTTTCTTAAAAAGTTTACTCCCTCAATGGTTATCATTTTACCCACACCAAGACCTCTTGAATTTATTTCAGTAACTATCCTTCCCAGTGATGAGCCTTCATACTTTATTCCAGGTTTAAAAGCCCTAAGGTATCCAATTAAGTCATTATCTTTATACGCCAATAAATGAAATGCATCTTGGTCTGAGTAGTCAGCATCTATGTATGGACAATCTTGCTCTAAAACAAATACCTTTTGTCTTAAATGCAAAATTGCATATAACTCATCACTTGATAAATCTTTATATTCTTTCCAAATAAGCTTAATTTCTTTTGAACTTGTCATACTTAAATACCTCAAACTAAATCATGCATCTTACATCTTTTTAGAAATAAGTAATTATTAACTATATATTAAAGGTAATATGTGGAGAAATAATTATTAATAACTTAAAATCTTCACACTGTAAAGGTAGCCTATGAAAAAAATAACCGACTTTGTTGTAAAAGATAATAATTTAGATGCTGTAGATCTCTCTATCTATGATGGAAAAACACTTCTAATAGTCAATGTGGCTAGTGAATGTGGTCTTACTTATCATTATGAAGGATTGCAGGAACTTTATAATGAATTTAACTCTCACGGACTAGAGATATTAGCTTTTCCAAGCAACCAATTTGGCGCTCAAGAACCTGGGAGTAACGATGAAATTAAATTTTTCTGTACTGAAAAATATAATGTAACCTTCCCTCTTTTTAATAAAATAGATGTTAATGGCCCTAATGAGGACCCTTTATATACTTTTTTAAAACACATCAGTTCAGAAAAATCTAATACAAAAGATATTGAATGGAATTTCACAAAATTTCTTTTTAATAAAAACTCTGATTTATATAAAAGGTATGATCCGAGAGTAGAGCCCTCTGATCTCATTAAAGATATTCAATCAATTTTATAAATAAAAAAATTATCATGAAAAATATATACAACATAACCGTAAAAGATGCAGAGCTTAATGAAATTAATTTAGGAAATTACAAAGGTAAAACTCTATTAATTGTTAATGTGGCAAGCCATTGTGGATTGACGTATCAATATGAAGGTCTTCAGAATCTGTCTAATAAATTTAAAAATGATGATTTTGAAATTCTAGCTTTTCCATGCAATCAATTTAAAGCACAAGAACCTGGAACTAATGATGAGATCAAATTTTTCTGTACTGAAAAATATAATGTAACCTTCCCTCTTTTTAATAAAATAGATGTTAATGGCCCTAATGAGGACCCTTTATATACTTTTTTAAAAGATTCTAAGCGTGGATTCTTGGGTTATAAGCCAATTGAGTGGAATTTTGCAAAATTTTTAATAAATGCTGATGGTGAAGTTGTAAAGAGATTTCTGCCCTCTACTAAGCCAAATAAAATTGAAAAAAAGATCAGCAAATTATTAGGCTAGAGTTTTTGACATTAAGAGGGCATCTTCTTTTTGCTCTCCAGTGTAATAGTTCTCTCGGACTGCATCTTTTTTAAAACCAAATTTTTCATAAAATAAAATAGCTTTCGCATTACTTATTCTTACTTCAAGATATATATTTTTAATGCCCATCACTTTGCATTGATTAATAATGGTATTAAGCAATATAGATCCAGCACCTTTTTTTTGAAATTTTTGTGTTACAGCTATATTTAAGAGGTGTGCTTCAGGCTTAATTGGGGAATAGATAGCAAAGCCTGCTATTTCATTTTTATGAGTACAAATTAAACCAAAGTGGCCAACTTCAAAAGAAGATTTAAAATTTGTATAAGTCCATGGTGTTGGATTTGTTAGTTTTTCGATTTCATATGACTCTTTTAGATGCTCTTCGTTAAGATTTGAAACTTTGAACATTCAAAGATTGAGCAAAGTCTTTATTGAAGTCCATAATTGCTTCTTCTTATGTGGATTGGCTGCAAGTTCGTCAATATTAGCTGAGTTTATGACTGGAATTTTTGTGAAGACTTTAATTTCATTATCTGTAAAATTGATAATCAATCTCGAATTTTTATCAACTTCATTGTTTAGATTTTTTGCGCTATCTGCAGAACTAGATTGACCGAGTGATTGTCCATTTGTAAGAGTTGTTGAATTCATTATCGCCATAATTAATTTTTTCTGGTTATCATCATGCTCTTCAAAAGACTCATTCAATAAAACAGTTATGTTTTGAATTTTATAAATATGAATTGGGGTATGCCTTGATTTATTTTCTACTGATCTTAAAGAAAATCTTGTAATACCCAGCTCTTTTAATATAAGGTTAGTTTTTAAAGATGCAGTTATCATAGATAAATAAATATTAACATTTACTAATAAAAAATGGACAATCCTTACAAAAAATATAAGCCTTTTAGGGCGATTAAAATTGATAATAGAGAATGGCCATCAAAAACTATTGGATTGGCTCCAATGTGGTGTTCGGTAGATCTTAGGGATGGTAATCAGGCTCTTATTGAGCCTATGGGACCAGAAAGAAAAAATAGAATGTTTGATCTTCTATGCAAAATAGGTTTTAAAGAAATTGAAGTGGGTTTTCCTTCTGCTTCAGATACAGATTTCAACTTTGTTAGGAGTCTTATTGAAGATAATAAAATACCTAGTGATGTAAACATTCAAGTTTTGACCCAGTCAAGAAGTGAGCTTATCGAGAGAACATTTGAATCTTTAAAAGGTGCATCAAAAGCTGTTGTGCATTTCTATAACTCAACTTCGACCCTTCAAAGAAGAGTCGTATTCAATCAAGATAAAGAGGGTATTAAACAAATTGCCCTTAATGGTGCAAAGCAAATAAAAGAACTTGCTTTAAAAAATCCAGATACAAACTGGAGTTTTGAATATTCTCCGGAAAGCTTCACAGGTACTGAATTGGATTATGCTGCAGAGGTTTGTGATGAAGTTGTTGATATTCTAAAAGACGTTAATAATAATAAAATTATTATTAATCTTCCCGCTACAGTTGAGATGTCATCTGCCAATATATATGGTGATCAAATAGAATGGATGAATAAAAATCTTAGAAATAGAGAGTATATTTGTCTTAGCCTCCACCCTCACAATGATAGAGGCACTGCTGTCGCAGCAGCTGAGTTTGGTTTAATGGCTGGAGCTGACAGGGTTGAGGGTACTCTTTTTGGCAATGGTGAAAGGACTGGTAATGTAGATATAGTGACATTAGCACTTAATATGCTTACCCAAGGCATTGATCCTAGATTAGACTTTTCTAATATCAATTCTGTAATGAGAGAGGTTGAGTACTGCAATCAGTTACCTGTTCATCCAAGGCATCCTTATGCAGGTGATCTTGTATTTACAGCATTCTCTGGCTCTCATCAAGATGCAATTAAGAAGGGCTTTAAGGCCATGAAAGAAACCAATCAATATAATTGGGAAGTACCATATCTTCCTATTGATCCTGCAGATCTTGGAAGAAGTTATGAAGCGGTTGTTAGAATTAATTCACAATCTGGAAAGGGTGGAGTTGCATTTCTTTTAGAAAAAGATCATGGGGTCTCTTTGCCAAGAAGACTTCAGATTAGTATGAGTCAAAAAATTCAAAAATTAGCAGATGAATCTGGTAAGGAGATTATGACATCAGAGATTTGGGATATTTTTGATAAGGAATTTATGCAGCCAAAAGAAGGTTATTCTTATTTAGATCACAAATCTTCTACTAACGGAAGCACTCATAACTTGTCAATTAAAATGCTTTTAAACAACAACGAAGTTCAAATGGAGGGAATAGGAAATGGGCCTATCGATTCATTTATAAATGCTTTGGCTAGTCAAAATATAAAACTTAAGGTCTCAGACTATAATCAATCTGCTATATCCTCAGGCTCAGACGCAAAAGCAGCAGCATATATTGAACTTGAGAGAAATGGGAAAACTAGCTGGGGTGTTGGGATAAACTCAAACACAACGAGAGCATCGTTTGAAGCTATAGTTGTAGGATTAAGTAAAATTCTTAATCAAAATTAGGCTCTCTTTTCTCAAAGAAAGCTTTTACAGCCTCACGGTTTTCTGAACTTCCTGTTAAGGTTGTTTGGATATCGCCTTCGAATTCATATATATCCCAGTAACCATTGCTTTGAGATTTTCTCATCAGTTTTTTTGTATGTATCAATGACTGAGGTGATCTTTTTGATAGGTTTATTGCCCAATTTTCTGCACATTCTTCCAATTCATCTTCTAAAACAACTTTATTAGCTATTCCGAATTGCAAACACTCATCAGAAAAAATCTTTTTTGCTTCAATAGCATATTCATAAGCCTTACCATAACCCATAAATTTAGGAAGAGTCCATGAAAGGCCCCCATCTGGAACAAGAGCTATATTGCTGAAAACCGACATAATATATGCATTCTGAGACATTACTCTTAAATCACATGCAAGCGCTAAAGCAGCTCCTATTCCTGCCGCAGGCCCATTTATAGATGCGATAACAGGTTTATCCATATTAATAATATTTTGAAAGATAGGTTTGTAACCTCTTTCAAGTGCATCCTTTGAACTACTCCAACTAGCTGATCTTTCTCCTAGATCTGCTCCAGCTGAGAAACCTTTACCATTCCCAGTGATGATTAAGACTCTTATCTCTTTATCTGCTCCAACTTCAGAGGTAGCCTTCTGAAGATCCCACATTAATTGCTCATTAAATGCATTTAATACATTTGGTCTATTTAATTTTATAGTAGCGATATTATTTGATTTTATAAGTTCTAATGTTTCGAAGCTCATTTTTAAATTCCAATTTTTTATTAATAATAGTTTAACTCTTATGAATATGAATAGTTTTATTTTTATATGTTATGTAGCCTCCAGGCTGATCATTGTCAGACCTGCTCCAGCTAACAATTGATTTTGGACCAGGTCTAGATTGCAAAAAAGTTTTGAGAATTTCTTCAATTATTTTCTTATTGGGCATAGCTATATCATTTTTCTTTATGGAGGACCGAATTATCTCAATGGCTATTTCTCTCTCAACTGATTTCAAGCTTTCAATTGATATTGATTCTGAAATAAGATTTCCGTATGTAGAATGAAATAATTCATTAAAAATTTTTAGTTTTACATCGATTGAATTAGAGGTGCTACTCAACCTATTTGCAACTTTATTCCAGCGATCATTTACTAATGGCAATACTTTATTTCTAATAAAGTTTCTATCTTGGTCATTTGTAAAATTTGATGTATCTTCTACGAATTCTAGGCTATTTGAGGAAGCATAAGCCTGTAAATCAGCTTTGCTGTATGAAAGAAATGGTCTTATTAGAAATCCTTTACCTAAAACTCTTTTTTCCTGAAGGCCTCTAATACCATCTATTCCAGTACCCCTAAATAATCTCAATAAAATTGTTTCAGCAACATCATCTTGATGATGCGCAGTCAATATTTGCTCTTCGCTATCCATTATATTTTCAAATATTTTATACCTTTCTCCTCTGGCAGCAGACTCTAAACCACCTCCGCTCTTGATAATTTCA
>CAJQGY010000045.1 GCA_905478015.1 uncultured SAR86 cluster bacterium | reverse complement strand
ATTTTGTTTCTGATTCTGACCTTGATCCTGTAGTTAGAGTTGTTGAGCTTGGTGCAAGTTCAATTGATGTTAGGATCGTTGCTTTTGCAGATCCTGTTGGATTTGCTGATTTCAATAGAATAAAAGAGGAACTAATATTCAATATAATGAAAATTGTTAAGGAGGATGGTTCAGAATTTGCATACCCATCGACTTCATTATATGTTGAGAATATGCCTAGTTAAGAATAATCATGAGTGATCAGTTTATTCTCTCCTCAACATTAATAGGCCTTCTCTTTGCATTTATATGGGGCAAGTTTAGATACGATGCTCTTACTATAGCTGCTTTAATGCTTCTAATAACAATGGGCGTTATTCCAGCCTCAGATGCTTTTTTAGGATTTTCTCATCCAGCAGTTTTAACTGTGGCGCTTGTTCTTGTTATAAGTCAGGGCTTAAAAAATTCAGGATTAACAGGTTTAGTTGGTAAAATTATTGGTACAAGAAAATTTTCAGAGCTTCAGTTTTTAATTTCTTTACTTTTAATAGCAGCCTTTTTATCTTCTTTTATAAATAATATTGGTGCTCTAGCCATTTTATTACCAATTACGCTTAATGTGTGTCAAAAAATGGACTGGCATCCCTCCAGATTCCTTATGCCATTAGCCTTTGCGTGCATTTTAGGTGGCATGAATACAACTATTGGTACGCCTCCAAATATAATAATTTCTGAGTATAAAGCATCTATATCGAGCTCCCCTTTTAGCTTTTTTGATTATTCATATGTTGGGCTTGTAGTAACTTTGCTTGGAATTATATTTATAACTTTCATAGGAAGAAATTTTATTCTCCTAAGAAGCGATTCATCTGGAAATGTTTCTCTGATAAATCTTAAAGGTTATCTATTTGAGGTTGAGGTCAATGAAAATAGTAATTCAATTGGAATGACGCTTGCTGCTTTTAAAAGACAGGCTGGTGAGGATGTTGATGTCATAGGTTTAGTAAATAGTTCTGGTGCAGTTAGTAAAGTTAAAAATAATACTAGAATTAAAGCAAATCAAATTTTAGTTATTAAAACTCCTCCAAATGATCTTGCTGCACTTTTAGAAACTTTTGATTTTTCAATACCTGAGGAACTGCACTTCTTTAAAGATGATGATCTTGAAGAGATTGAAGTAATGATTACCCCGGGATCTAGGTTGATTGGAAGAAAACATGATTTCTTTCATAAAATTGCATATGAGGAATTAAATTTACTTGGTCTATGGAGAAAAGGCTCTAAATATAGAACTAGGTTAACAAGAGAAACTTTTAGAGCTGGGGATGTCCTGCTTCTTGGTGTAAGAGATCTCGAAGAAGAAGATGTAACAAATAAAATAAAACATTTAGGTTTAATGCCATTGAGGCAAAGAGAACTTCAAACAATTCCAAGCAGAAGTAGACTTCTTAAGGGAATGGTGTTCTTCGGTATCTCAATCACCTTAGTTGCATTTAATTATCTTACAACTGCAGCTGCATTCTTATTATGCGTTTTGGCCTTCTTGAGGATTAAAATTATAGATGGTAATTTTTATAGAGATATTGATTGGCCTATTGTAATAATGCTTGCTGCAATGATACCAATAGGAGGTGCTCTGCAAACAACTGGTTTAAGTGAGGTAATCTCAAATCAAATTTCTCTATACGCAGAAAATGTTAGTCAATTCTGGTTGCTATTCTTGATTCTTGTAGTAACTATGGCAACAACAGATATTATTAATAATGCTGCGACTGCAGTTATTATGGCTCCAATTTCTGCTGGAATTGCTACTCAACTTGGTTATGATATTGAGCCTTTTCTTATGGTTGTTGCGGTCGGAGCTAGCTGCGCCTTCTTAACACCAATAGGACATCAATGTAATACTGTGATTATGGGTCCAGGTAACTATAAGTTTACTGACTATTGGCGCCTAGGTCTTCCATTGGATATTCTTATTATCGCTGTATCAATACCCATGATTCTATTTGTTTGGACCTAGGGGTTATGGAAGAGCATTTTAAAAGACCAAATAAACTTACTGGTGAGGCATATGTGTCTGGTTTTACAGACGAAGATGGCAGAGTTTTTGTTAGATACCTAAATAAACAAGGTAATGATGGTTTCTATTTTGAAGAGTGGGCAAAAGATAAAGATGCCTATCTAAAAAAAATTAATAAATCTTAATTAAAAGCTTCGTCTGAGTAACAATCACAACTTAAATCCTCTATAGCTCCAATAAAGTCTCCGTAAAGATCATTAAACTCTTTTGACTCGCCTTCACTATCAGTAAAGGGGGTTATAACATCAGATCCAGACTTAATAGCACCATTTTCAATCAAAACCCTTCCAATATTTATTGCATTCTCTACTCCAGCCCATCGTAAATATTTCATTGGGCCCCACATTTGCACATCGCCAGAATCTTGCTGATTATATTTGGTAATTCTTGTAACAACTATATCGTTCTTTCTATCTACGAATGTATATTGACCAAACTTACCACTGGTATTAAATATTTTAAAATTTTCTTCGTATGCTGACACCCACCAATGAAGTGAATACCCTCTCCTCAATCTTGTAAAACGCTCTGGAGTTGAATCCCATACCAGCTGAAATGTTTCATCGATAAACTTTTTAGAAAGTATCTCCTCTCCATTCCACACCCCATCTCTAGCAAACAAAAGGCCTAATTTTGAATAATCTCTAGCTGACATGTCTACGCAACAATAAGTTAAAACATTGCCATCTTCATCCTTCCATAGCTTGTAATCACTTATTTCTAATGGTTTTAAAATCCTGTCCTCAAAAAGAACATCGGCTTTTTTTCCAGTTACCTGAAATAAAATATCGCCTAAAAGCATTGAATTTATATTGTTATATTCAAATTTTTGTCCAGCATCTTTTTCAACCCCAACTGTCTTGGCATAAGCCAAATGATCAGTTTGAAAAAACATCTTCTCATGCTCATGACTTGGGAAATCCAAACCACTAGACATATCCAAAAGATCTCTTAATGTAATATCTGATCTCTCATCATTAAAATATTCAAGATATGTTGCAACTTTATCATCGAGACTGTTTATTTCACCCTTATCGAGAGAGATCCCAATTAAGGCAGCATAATAGCTTTTTGCCATAGACCATGATGTTCCATGCGAAGAAAAGTTATATCCATCTGCATATTTCTCACCAATAATTTTTCCATTTTTTATAATTACTACGCCTTGAGTAGAATCGTCTTTAAAAGCTATATCTATAAGTCTATCTACTTTATCTTCACCAATACTAAACTCACTAGGGGGAACTTCATCCCAACTTTTAGATGGAAAATAAATGTCATCAGAAAATATATAAAGATTAAAAATAAATAAAAATGAAAGTTTTATGTATGAATTATTTAGCATCACATTAATTTAACACAAACTATTTGTAAGAGACTAGAACCTCTAATTTATAACCATCATTAATAATTTTTTTAGAGCCTCCAAGTTCAGGAAGATCAATTACAGATAAGATTAGAATATTTTCTTTGGCAACATTAAAATTTTCATGGATCAATTCTGCACAGGCAATGGCTGTTCCTCCTGTTGCAACCAAGTCATCAACTATGACGACTCTATCAGTGTCTTTGATATTTGTGTTGGTTTGTATTTCTATACTTGTATTACCATACTCAAGATCAAAATCTTTTTTATAAGTTTTATTTGGAAGTTTTCCTGGTTTTCTTGCTAGCACAAAAGGCAAACTTAAATCTTTTGATATTGGTCCAGCGAAAATAAATCCTCTGCTTTCGATGCTTGCGATAATAGTTGCACCAAATTCTTTTGTTAGTTCGGTGAATGCATTACAGCTTTTTATAAGGCCCTCTGGATTTTCAATTAGGCTTGTAATATCTCTAAACTTAATGCCTGGAATAGGAAAATCATTAACTGTTCTTATATATTTTTTAAGGTTAAGTTTGTCATCCATGAAAATTTCCAAAGTGGTGCGTCCAGCTAGATTCGAACTAGCGACCCCCTGCGTGTCGAGCAGGTACTCTAACCAACTGAGCTATGGACGCAAATTATACATATTAAAGTAAGCCAAAATTATACAGAATTTAGAAATATCTTCTATAAAACTTTTCTTAGAGTTAATTAAAATATAGATGTAAACGCTTTATGCATCAAAAACCATAGAAGATAGCTTGTCTTTTGTTGCTTTAAGTATTTTACTGTCCTCGATACTTAAATCTTTTTCAAGCATCTCATCTATTTCTGTTATTGATTTTGAAATCGAGCCCCACTTACCGTCAGTTGTGGTTCTCTCTTGAAGTAATTCATTGTATCGAGCAATCATGTCCTCAGGAACATCTGGAGCATATTGTGAGCAGATTATTCTTTCAGCAAATATTTTAAATCGATCGTCCTCAAAATTCCTTGAAATTTTAATACGAAGTTCTTTGCTGTCAGTTAAGTGAAATTCTTGCATGAGATCTTTATCTCTTTGAGTTGGGAAGCCGCCTGAATATATTGAAGCTTCAATATGTTCAGGTTCAGGAAAGCTCATCATTCTATCTTCCATAGCCTGGGAGATTTTAGATTGAAAATCTTTGTCATTTCTGACTCTGTCTGCTCGTTTTTGCAATTCTTGGAAACTGATGTCAAAAACTTTTTTATTCTTTAATAATTTACTAGAGCAAACTGGAATTGTTTTATTTATTTTATATTTTTTTAAAGGGCCATCTCGTCCTTTAGCTTGAATTAATTTATTTATTTCAGAGTAATCTAAATCAAGAATATCTTCAGGATCATAACTAAGATCAAAAAGAACAATTTCATTAGGCCTTGACGGATCTGATCCGCAAAATACCACAGGATATTGAAATACATGCCTTCTATGGATCTCACCTAATGCTAAAAAAGAATCGGAATATAAAAGCTCTTTAATGCCTTGTTTTGTAGAGGTGTTTATAAATGATTGAAAAACTTCTGGGAGCTTCTCCTTAATAATTTCACATAAACTAATCATTAAATTGCAATCAGCTATTGCATCATGCGCATCTTCAGCATTTATTTTGTGCTCTTTTGCAAGATGTTCTAGTTTGTAAGATATGCCTGGTCCACCATTAAATAAAGGCATAGATATTTCACTTGAGAAAAAGGAAGCAATATTATGAATCATTAACATTAGATCCAATCTCCCATTACCATTTGTATTAGTTGTATAGGGTTCGAGCAGATTGAACCAAAACTGTCTTCTTACCAGCTCCTCATCGAATGCATGACCATTATAAGATACAAAGATAGATGGCTTGCTGGATGACCATTGTTTCCATTTTCTTTGAAGCTCTAACATCATTTGATAGTGAGAAATATTTGAATTTAATAATTCAATTTTTTTGTTAGTAAGCATTGCTCTTGGAGCAGGGATTGTCCATGGTAATGGTGCACAGCCAATATTTTGCTCCTCAAGTCTGTTTAAGTCTACATCAGTAAAAACAGAGCCGCATTGGATAATTTGGCTAAAATCTTTCTGAATACCTGTTGTCTCAGTATCGTAGAAAACAAGATTAAAGAGAGACATTTCTAACTTCTAGAAATATATGAAGGCTCTACTTTACCATGTTCATTTATCTTATATTTCCCTAGTTCTTGTCGAGCAACAGCCCTTCTATGAACTTCATCAGGGCCATCTGCAAGCCTTAATGTTCTCATATGAGCGTACATATTAGCTAATGGATAAACTTGAGAAACACCAGCTCCTCCATGAATTTGAATAGCTCTGTCAATAACATCGCAACATACATTTGGTGCGACTACTTTAATTTGAGCGATTTCACTCGCTGCAACTTTATTACCAACGGTATCCATCATATGCGCTGCTCTTAGGGTAAGAAGTCTTGCTTGATCTATTTCTATTCTAGAATTAGCAATAATATCCATGTTACCTCCAAGCTGAATAATAGGTTTACCAAAGGCAACTCTTTCCATGCCTTTTTCACACATCATTTTCAAAGCTCTTTCAGCAAGTCCAATTGCTCTCATGCAATGATGAATTCTTCCTGGTCCTAATCTGCCTTGAGCAATTTCAAAACCTCTTCCTTCACCAAGCAATAGATTTTCTTTTGGGACTCTAACATTTGTAAACTTAATGTGAGCATGTCCGTGTGGAGCATCGTCGTATCCAAAAACATGCATCATTTTTTTAATTTCAATCCCTTCTGCATTCATGGGTACTAAAATCTGAGATTGTCTTTGATGTCTATGATTATCAGGATTTGTGACGCACATAAAGATTATGATTTCGCACCTTGGATCTCCAGCACCGGAAGTCCACCATTTTTCACCATTAATTACATATTCATCCCCATCAAGAACTGCGGTAGATGCTATATTTGTTGCGTCTGAAGAAGCCACGCCCGGTTCTGTCATTCCAAATGCAGATCTAATCTCACCATTAAGCAAAGGTTTTAAATACTTTTCTTTATGTTCATCATTTCCATATCTTTCTAAGACCTCCATGTTGCCAGTATCAGGTGCTGAACAATTAAAAACCTCAGAAGAGATTCCATAAGCACCCATAGCCTCTGCAAGATGAGCATATTCATAATTTGTTAAGCCAGCTCCATTTTCACTTTCAGGCAAAAAAAGATTCCATAATCCTGCTGCCTTTGCCTTGGCCTTCATCTCTTCCATGATAGGAGGAACTAACCATTTTCCACTCTCATCCTTTGACTGTTCGTGGTATAAATTTTCATTATGAGCTATCTCTTCATCAATAAAATTTCTAACTCTTTTAATTAAATCTACTGCTTGTGGTCTTAGTTCAATCATATGGTTCCCCTGCTACTATATTGATTATTTTGATCATGTTATAAGCTCTATGAATAGTTGCTTTTAACAGTTATTATACTATGTATACATTAACTGAATAGCGACAAAAATCAACACAACTTAAGCATAATAAAATATGAAAATTAGCTCTTTTGACTTAAATCTTTTTGTAATTCTTAATTCAATATATACCGAAGGAAGTCTCACTAAAGCTGCTGAGGTTGTTGGGATAACTCAACCTGCTGTAAGTAATGCTTTATCAAGATTAAGAGAGAGATTTGATGATGAGCTTTTTGTTAGGACTGGAACGGGGATGGTTCCAACACAAAAAACTGAAAATATAATTCTTGATATACAAAGTGCACTATCATTAATGCAAAAAAGTGTAAATGAACCAGATTCATTCAACCCAAAAATCACTGAACGCAATTTTAAATTATCTCTTGGTGATATTACGGAGGGAAGAGTGTTACCTTTTATGATGAAAGAGATTTATAGGAATGCTCCAAATATTTCAGTCGGTAGCTATAATTATAGAAGAGTTGATCAAGTGCATGCTTTAGCAACAAATAATTTAGATTTTGTTGTGGATCCTGTAATACCAGACTCAGATGAAATTAACTCTTTTAAAGTTTTTCAAGATCATTTTGTTGTAATTCATAGAGAAGGACATCCAATTGATAAAATTGATAATTTAACAGTTGATGATCTTCTTGCGCAAAAATTTATAAACGTCTCTAATAGAAGAAAAGGCTTGCATATGATTGATTTAGAGTTAGAAAAAATTGGTCATAAGAGAGAGATAGCTCTTAGATGTCAGCATTTTTCGATAGCTCCTGAGATAATAAGAGAGACAGATGCGGTGTTATTGGCAACTCATAGTTTTGCTAGAAAAAACGGGTTACCTTTTGTTGAGATACCAGCTGAACTTCCACAAATGGAATATTTTTTATCTTGGCACAAAAATGATGAAGGAGATGGGGGTCATGAATGGATGAAACAACTAATTATTGATGCATTTATAGATGTTCAAAAACAAGACTAACCCAAATTATGCCCAGATGTTTTTACCAACCCGCCATCAGTGGTTATAGTTTCTCCAACTGTATAGGCTCCAGCTCTAGAACATAGAAAAATAACTAATCCAGCTATATCCTCTGGGGTTCCAACTCTCTTACGTGGATTGCTTGCTGCTATTTCAGAATAATCATGTGCAACGGCTGATCCGAGCATATTGCTTGGATATGGTCCAGGAGCAATCGCGTTAACTAGAATATTTTCACCTACTAGTCTTTTTGCTAGATGTCTTGTTAAGTGATGGACAGCTGCTTTAGATGTTGAATATGAGAAAGTTTCAAACATTGGGATATTTAAACCATCTATAGACCCTATGTTAATAACCCTAGATGGATCTTCTAGTGAGGCGCTTTTAGTTAGTAGTGGCTTCAATTTTTGAGTTAAGAAAAATAAACTTTTTACATTTAAGTCCATTACTTTATCCCAACCAGCTTCAGAGAAAGTATCATATGGTTCAGCCCATGCTGCGCCCGCATTATTGATAAGAAAATCTATACTATCTTCTCTTTCTTTAATTTGATTAGCGAAGCTTTCAACTCCATCTGAAGTGCTCAAATCACAACCCAGAGCAATGCATTCACCATCATATAGCTCTGAAAGCTCTTCAGCTTTAGCTATAAGCGGGCCAACTTTTCTTGCGGTAATATAAACTTTTACACCATTAGCAAGAAGACCGGCTGTGATCATCTCACCTATGCCTCTTGATCCACCAGTTACAACAGCCGTCTTACCAGCAACATTAAAGAGCTCATTTATTTTCATATTATTCCCATGTGATTGATTTTTTTAAACCATCTCAATATATATAAACTATTAAGTGTTGTAAAATACATTATGTTTTTAATGAATTTAATAGGCCTAATACTCTCTATAGTTGTCCTTGTTTGGGGGGCTGACAAATTTGTTGATAATGCAGCATTAATTGCAAAGAAGCTAGGGCTTAGCGAACTTACAATTGGATTGACTATTGTTGCTCTTGGTACCTCAGCCCCAGAAATATTTGTTGGGATCTCATCTGTTCTTAGCGGAACAGAGGAATTAGCGCTTGGGACGGTAATAGGATCAAATATATCAAATATTGCTCTAATTTTTGGTGTTTCGTGTATTGGCTTATCGGCAATGCCAAAGAAGACTCCTCCAATACAGTTTTTTGCATTTTTCTTGTCAGCAATAGTGCTAGCTTTGGCAATGCTTGACCTTCAAATAAGCTCATATGAAAGTATCAGTTTGTTATTAGTATTTTCAATATTTACATATGTAACTTTTAAATATAGAACTGGAGGACAAGAGTCTGATAATAATACAGAAAATCCTATTCAATCAAAAATACTTTTTACATCCTTGATGCTTTTAATTGGTTTAATTGCATTAATTTTAGGCTCTAGATACGCAGTGTTAAATGCAAAAGAAATTGCTATCATGATGAATGTTTCCCAACTAGTAATTGGCTTAACAATCATTGCTATTGGAACAAGTCTTCCTGAGTTGGCTGCTACAATTTCAGCAATTTTAAAAAAGAAGAATGATATGGTTGTTGGTAACGTAATAGGTTCTAATGTACTTAATATAACTCTTGTTGTTCCAATAATTGGATTCTTCTCAAATGTAAATTTAACTGAAAGTATATTGTCTAGAGATATGCTTGCTATGTTTATAGCAACAATTCTTTTCATCATAGTTGCATCTTTATATTCAACTAAAGTATTAAATGTATTTATTTCAAGAGTTATAGGGGTAATTTTTGTTGGTGGGTACCTTGTTTATATATTGCTTGTTAGCAATATTTTGTGATTATTTATAATTTTTAATTAGAAAAATACAAACTATAAAACCCACTACCTCGAATATAAAAAAAGAATTTATGAAGGTAGGTGTCGTTGGCAATAACGAAAATATAACTCTGCCTAATGCTATCGATCCGACAAGCATTGCTAAAAATCTAATAATAAAAAAGGATATCTGCTTATTGAATATTCCTATGAAGCACATTATGCCAATAACTATATTAAGTCCGCCATATAATCCAGCAATTTCAGAATACCCTATTTCCGATGTCACTGTTAACCCAACAGCATCTAGAAATGATGGATAGCCAAGCTCAACTGCTCTGAGTAATGGGTCTAATATTGCCCAAACACCTATAGCTAAATAAGTGAATCCCATAAAAAATAAAAATACTCTTGCAAACCAAACTACCATATATATTTACCTCAATATCTTTTACAATCCTTTAACTATAATTTTACTATAACCAATGATTAAAAAAATAGATAAAATTTTTTGGGTCAATTTAATTTTATTATCGATTAATATGGATGCAAATATTTTGTTAAAAGATTCAGATACATTGAAGTTACCGCTTCCACTGCCCTATAACGGCGAAGAGTATTCTGCTGAGCAAATAAATAATTTTCTTGATGAAACATTACAGCAATCTAAACAGCCAATCCTTATCTTTGGAGGTAATTGGTGTCCAGATTGCAGAATACTTGATGGCACACTTCAGCTGCCAACAATTAAAAAATTTATGAATAAAAACTATAATATTATGCATATTGATGTTGGTAGATATGATAAAAATATGGAATTAATTAGTTATTTTGGAATTCCTAAAGAAAAAGGTGTTCCCAGGGTGCTAGTTTTTGATAAAAATAAAATTGTTATCAATAAGAAGTCAACAAAAGAATGGACGACAGCAAGAGATAGGAGAAAGCAAGAGGTCTTTGATTATTTCCAGGGTTTGGCCCAGTAAAATTTTTAGTATTTGAAGTGTTTTATCTCTTCACCTCTTTTACCAATATCTGTCATAGCTTTAATACCAATTTCAAGATGAAGATCTACCCATTTTTGAGTGACTTGTTTGTCTGAGGTCTCAGTTTTAACTCCTTCTGGTGTTAATGGTACATCGGAGACTAGAAGAAGAGCCCCTCTGGCAATTTCATTGTAATGACCAACAGAAAATACTGTTGCTGTCTCCATATCAACACCTATTGCAGTCGTTTTTTTGAGTCTTTCTAGAAACTCTTTGTCATGCTCCCAAACCCTTCTATTTGTAGTAAAAATAACTCCTGTTCTATAGTCACTTTCTTCTTGAACTATTATATCTGAAACAAATTTATGTAACTTAAATGAAGGTAACGCAGGTACTTCTGGAGGAAAGTAATCATTTGACGTTCCATCCCCTCTAATTGCACCAATGGGTAAAATAAAGTTACCTATTTCTGATGAGTCTTTTAAACCGCCGCATTTACCAAGGAATAAAACACCTTTTGGCTCAACTGCAACTAAGAGGTCCATTATGGTAGCGGCATTTGGTGATCCTATCCCATAATTAATTATAGTAAGTCCATCGTTATTAGTGCATGCCTGCATAGCCCTGCCCTCACCATAAATCTCTACAGAAAATCTCTCCGCAAACTTTGTAATATAATCTTTAAAGTTCGTAATCAAAACATGATCACCAAACTTTTCTAACGGCATTCCTGTGTATCTAGGAAGCCAGTTTTTTGCAATTTCTAATTTTGTATCCATAACTTATTATATTAAGTATCCAGATTTAATAGAAGATATCGGGTTTAATTAAATTGTTTCTCAGAACTAGCAAAAAAGAGATAGAAAGTACCTCCAAAAACCAATATGCCACAACAAATCTTAAAAATGAGGTCCCAAGAATTTGTATTTTCTAGAGTAAAGCCTGCAACTATAGGGCTTATGATTGCAGCGATCATTCCTAGACTGCCTGAGATTCCTACTAAAGATCCAGTATATTTTGGGCCAAGCTCTGCATGGTTAACACCAAAACCTCCAGCTCCAATGCCAGATGAAAGATTTGTTAAACATAGAAGTAAAACTATATAAGATATGGAGTCTTGAAAACTAACTAAATAAAGACAGGATGCTGCTCCATAAAAACCAATAGTATTAGCTGTTTTTCTAACAATTATAGTTTTTATGCCTTGCTTAATAAACATATCAGCAAGATAGCCTCCTGCTATGAGAGATAATACCGATACTGTGCTTGGTAAAAGAATCATAAGTATAAATAAATTAGATCCTAAATCTACACCAAGTCCGCCCATTGAGACCGGGCTATTAACAAACTTTGGTAGATAAGATAAAAAAGTAAATAAGGCCCAGTTATTACAAAAAGTAGCTACAACTATTGCCATAAAAGGACCATTTAATATTAGTTGTAAAAAAGGAATGCTGTCTGCAACTGACTTAGCTGGAGCTTCTTTCTGAATTAGATCTAACTCATCTTTTAAAATTTTAGGATGGCTCTCTGGCAAAGTGGTAATAGATTTTTGCCAGTAGAAAACCCATATAATCCCAAGCATACCAAATGAATAGAAAACAAGCTCCCATGAATATACATCAATAATTTTTGCTGCTACTAAAAATCCAAATACAGTGCCGACAGAAATTCCACTATTTGTTATTGCAATAGCCCTTGTCCTTTCATTGAATGGTATCCATCTGGCATATAGTGAATGCCACGAAGGAAATGTTATACCTTCTCCTAAACCCATCAGAATCCGGATGAATATTAATAGCCAGAATCCACTATATGCAAAAGCTGGAGTAATAATGGTAAAAATTGACCAAAGGAATACTCCATAGGCTAAAACAATTTTGCCTCCATATTTATCAGCAAGATATCCTCCAAGGGTCATGCTAAACATATAGCCAAAATAAAATGATCCTAATATTAAGCCAACCTGAGATTCAGTCCAGCCAAACTGTTCTTGCATTGGAATAATTGCAACAGAGATATTTACTCTATCGATATAGCAGATAAATACTGCAAGAAACGACATAAAAACTAATTTAAAACGCTCAGGAACTATCATAGGTTAAATAATATTAACCTATAAAAGTTACTTTTGCTTTTTGAGTCTTTTTATAAGATCTTTTAAATTTAAATTTCCTGGTGAACCTGGTGATGAATTCATTGGTTTAGAGGATATTGCTCCTTTTTCATTTTTAGAGCTCTTAATGCTATTGTAAGCATCTCTAAAAGCCACTCCTTTGGAAACTAGATCATAAACTTTATCAGTCATTCTCATATCATCATCAATAAATTTTAGTGATTGTGCTTTATTAATATCTATACTTTTAATGAGATTTGGAAGGATGCTCATAGTTTTGATAGCAATATCAAACCCTCTAACTAGACTCCTCTTAGTTAGTTGAAGGTCTCTATGATATCCACTGGGAAGTGATATTAGGTTTTCTAGTTCAGATGCATAACCAGCTATTATTGAATAATTTGCTCTCATGATCTCAATAACATCAGGGTTGTGCTTATTGGGCATGATTGATGATCCTGTTGAATACTTTGTATCAATTGATAAAAGGTTAAATTCTTGAGATAAGAATAAACTCATATCCCAAGAAAATTTTCTAATATCCATCATAGGCTGTTTAATTGCACTAAGAATTTGTGTTTCATATTTACCTCTACTATTCTGAACATACATACTATTTAGCTGCAATCTACTAAAATCTAAATCATCTTTAGTAAACTCCCTGTCTAGTGGGAGATTTACACCATAGCCTGCAGCAGTTCCAAGCGGATTGGAATCTATCCAATTATATGTAGCATTTATAAGATCATGATTATCAATAAATGATTCAGCATAAGCAGAAAACCAAAGGCCCCATGAAGATGGCATGGCTCTTTGAAGGTGTGTATAGCCTGGCATGGGAATATTTTCATGTTTAATAGCCATATCCAAGAAAGAGGTAGCGATCTTTTTATTTAAGCTATTTAATTCTTTTAACTTATCTTTAGCAAAGAGTCTCATAGCAACAGCAACCTGATCATTTCTGCTCCTTCCTGTATGAACTTTTTTTCCTAAGTCACCATGAGCTTCTGTAAGAAAAAATTCTATTGCTGAATGACAGTCCTCGTATTCGTCAGTAAGAATAAAATTATTAGACAGGTAATCCTTTTTTAACTTTTTTAGGGATCTTAATAACTTGGTTAATTCGCCTTTCTTTATTAATCCAATATTGCAAAGTGCTTTAATGTGAGCAGATGTTGCATCAATATCATATAACAATAATGATCTATCAAGCTCAATATCCTCTGCAGCTAAAAATAAGCTAATTTCTGAAGATGGGACTTCTGAATTAGTATTCCATATTTTTTTAGTCATATTTAATTCCTGTTAGATTATTAAGATTACATGAGATATTTAAGTTTTGTATTGCCTGAGTTGCCGCACCTTTAAGGAGATTGTCTATAACACAACATATTGTTATATTTCTTTTTGATTTATCGATAGAAAAACCTCCAATAATTGCTTGGTGGGTTTTTGCAACATTATTTATCATAGGCTCAGCTTCAATCACGCTTACAAGGTTTTTTTCTTTGTAATAATCTTTATAAAGTTTTATCAATTCTATTAATTCTATTTCTCTTGAAATCTGTATATGCGATGTAATTAAAATACCTCTAAAAAAATTAGCTACATGAGGACTAAAAAATGTTTTGCTATACCCATGCACTCTCACCTCTCTCTCATGAATATGATTGGTTAATTTGTAAGGAATAATATTATTAGCAAGATTTTTAGAATCATTTTTATCATTTGGAGATGATCCAGCCCCACTGAATCCTGAAATACCTACCGCAACTAATTTATCTTTTACAAGATTTATAATTGGAGCTACTGATAGCTGCATAGCAGTTGCATAGCAACCAGGATTAGATATATTTACATTAAGATCATGATCATGCACTTCTGGGACTCTATATGCCCATCTATCTTCAAATCTATGATCAGAACTTAAATCTAAGATAATTATGGTTGAAGAAACCTTTCTGATAGTCTCTACATATTTATATGACTCGTTATTTGGTAAGGCTAAAATTACAATATCAATATTTTTAAGATCCATATTGTTAGTTGAAAGTAATGAGTATGATAAATTTTTATTCTTTGTATAGTTGGGCACCTTATCCCCAGAGGAGCTGGAGGAGAAGGCTTGCTTCAATAGGAAGTTAGGATGATCATTGATTAGCTTTACTATTTCCTGGCCCACGTAACCTCTTCCACCAAGAAGAGCAATATTAAAATTTTTAATCATAAATAATTGTCCTAGGTTGTTTTGATGCAAACTCTATACAAGATATCAATTCATCTAAATCATCTATTCCTATCCAAAAAACATGCCATTTACCTATTTTTTGAAACCCATCAGCAGCATCTTTATAAAATTTATTTATGGTATTTGAAGACTTAGATCTCCAAAAAATCTTCTTGTTTTCTTTAATCATTTTCTTCCACATTGCATTGCCAAGACCCTCGCCCTTTGCAGATGGAATTACTGAAAATTTATCCATATAAGTCACTTTATGGTCATTTGATAACACAATTGCAGACCTAGCACAGTCACTAATTAAGTAACTCTTCGCTCCATTTTTAAAATAGTCTTCAATAAGACTGCCATTAAAAGATGATTCTAAGATATTTTTTAAGGTTATGGTTTGATCCTGATCGACTGACTTAAAGGTGCTTATGCTATGGCCAGCTTTAACTAAAGTTCCAGAACCGGCATCAGTGAATAGTTCTTTACTTAAATGGAGGGGAGTAGTTATTGATACAGAGCTTTTAGACGGCAAAATATCAGTTAATAATTTTATTTGCTGAAGTTTTAATTTCATTCCTGAATGCAACCAGCTTTCTTTCATTAATTGCTCATAATCATCATTGATATTTATATTGGTGATTAATTGATTATTTTCATTAAATATTCCACCAACTTCAGAGAGAAAAATAACTTTATCAGGCATGATTGATTTAGCTAGCGCCATTGTTGCCATGTCAGCATTTATATTTACATGCTGCATACTTTCCGTTTTGCCTAAAGGCGATATTACAGGAATAAGCCCTTTTCTTATGGCTTCTTTAATCTTGGTGATTTCTACACCTTTAACATCTCCTACAAAACCCAATCTATCATTACTTATCTCACAGCTAAAAATATTATCTGTAAATGAAATAGCATTAATATTGTTCCTATTTAGCAACTCAACTAAATTATTATTTTCATCAGTAAAAACTTTTACTGCAGTCTTTAAAACCTTTTCAGAACTTACCCTTTGTCCATCTATAAAAGAAAAATCAATTTTTTTTCTTTCAAGCTCTTCGCTGAGCATAGGTCCGGCGCCATGTACAATAATAGGTATAAGGCCAACTTCATTAAGAAACCCTATTGAAGAAATTAAATTATCTACGTCATTTTTAAGTATTGCTCCGCCAACCTTAATTAGTGCAAACCTATAATCATCAGAAGAAAACCTTTCTATATATTTTCTTATTTCCTTCTCACTACTCATACCGCTGAGAAGTTTTATGAAAGTATTTTTTGTATGGGTCTTATTCATTATTTATTTTTATTAACATCTGCCCATGTTGCCGTACTCTGACCGAGTAGCTTTATGAACCCAGTTGATTCGTCTGAAGTCCAAGATGCTGATTGAGCATAAACTGCATCACTTTTGACAAGCTTCTTTTTTGCATCTACTCCAACAGCATCAGCCCTTCCAGCGGTTAAATTAATCTCCACTGTTCCACTAACAGAAGATTGAATATCTTCAAGAAAGTTCTCAAGGTTTCTAGATAATGGATCAAAATAGAACCCGCTATAGACTAATTCCACCCATTTTTTTCCAATAGTAGGCTTAAAGTGGTTCTGCTTATCTGTGAAAACTATTTCTTCAAGCGCTTTATGAGCTTTCTGAAGGATTGTTATACCTGGAGCTTCAAATAAAATTCTACCTTTGATTCCTATAATTGTATCTCCAGTAAAAATCTCCCTTCCTACACCATAATTGCCGCCTAATACATTTAAATTTCTTAAGAGATCTGGTCCATTTAAGGCCTTGCCATTAACTTTTTTGGCCTCACCTCTTACAAAATCAATTGTTATTTTTTTATCTTTCTTTGGATACTCACTTGGCTTTCTACATAATATATAACTTTGATCAGATGGTTGATTCCATTCATCTATTTCAGAGCCTGAAACTGTGGCACCCATAATATTTTCATTTACGCTATATTTAGAACTTAAAGATGAAACTTTAAAACCTCTTTCAATAAGATAGTTCTTTTCATACTCCCTAACATCCTTAGTAATGTTTTGAATTTCTCTAATGGGAGTGATAGTTTTAAAATTTCCAAGAGCTTGAATAGACAGATCGAACCTGACCTGGTCATTACCCATTCCCGTGCATCCATGCGCAATATTTTTAGTCTTTAATTTTTTACATAAAGAGACAGCTTCTTTAACTATTAAATACCTATCAGAACAAAGGGCTGGATATCTATCTTGATATAAAGAACCTGACCAAATTAGAGGTTTAATAATCTCCTTCCATAAAAGCTTGTCTATATTTTTATTAACATGCTTTTTTGCGCCAAGCTCTAGGGCTCTTTTTGTTATTAATTCCTGTTCTTGCAATGATGTTCCCCCAGTATTAATAAAAATAGTGTGGACCTCGAAACCTTTTTCAAGTAAATATGGAACACAAAAGCTTGTATCTAGTCCGCCTGAAAATGCTAAAACAATTTTTTTCATTTCTCTTCCTTTAATAATTTTGTTAATAATGATTTTTGCACATGCATTCTATTTTCTGCTTCTTGAATAGCTACGCAGTAATCAGAATCCATGACTCCATCAGTAGCCTTAATATTTCGTCTTAGAGGAAGACAGTGGCTAAATTTTGCATTGTTAGTCATCGCCATTTTTTCTTCATCAACAATAAAATGTTTGTATTGATCTCTTATGAGCTTTTCTTCTTGAGGATTTCCATAATAATTCAGAGACCCCCAGCTTTTTGCGTAAACAATATCAGCATCTTTATAGCCTTGGCTAATATCGTGCGTAACCTCGAATGAAGCCCCGTTTACTTTACAATTTTCTTTAGCTTGGTTTGTGTAACTATCATGAAGTAAATAGTCTTTACTTGGACAAAGTAATTTTACGTTCATTCCAAATTTACTAGCAATTAATATTGATGAGTTTGCAACTGCTGTATTCAGTGGTTTTGGATGATATGTCCAAGTGAGTAAATAATCTTTGCCAGAGAGATCTCCTAATTCTTCTTGCATTGTTAAAATATGGGCAAGCTCCTGACATGGATGTGTAATTGTTTCCATATTAACAACTGGAACAGAGGCGTATTTAGCAAAACTATTAATAACATTATCAGACAGATCGTCTTCTAAGTTTCTAAATTTAGGAAATGCCCTTATTGCTATAAGGTCACAATATGAAGATAGTACTTTAGCAACTTCAATAATGTGCTCTTCGGTCTCTCCATCCATAACCTCATTTAACTTAAATTCAATTGGCCAAGCATCTTTTCCAGGGTGAAGCACTACTGCAAGACCACCCATCTCCTGAATGCCAATCTCAAAACTTGTTCTAGTTCTCATTGATGGATTAAAAAACAATAAAGCTACAGATTTATTTTTTAAATTATATTGGAACTTATTAACTTTTAATTCTTTTGCATAATCTAAAATATCTTGCAAGTCAGACTTTGACCAATCTTGTGTAGAAATAAAATTTTTCATAATTACCTTTATTTAAATAAAAAAAAACCCAGCACAAGCTGGGTCTAATTCACAATAGAAGAGACCCAGCTATATTGCCGGTACCCGTCTTGGTTGTGTGTTTATGTTAATCATCGAAAAGATTATATCTATAAATAAAACTTTGTAAACAGGTTAAAAACTCTATTTTTTTATCTTTAAAGTTAAGTGCTTATGGAAATTTACAATTGCTTTTTCAAAAAATCCAAATGTGAGATGAGTATTAGCAGCTGTGGTAACGGTCTCTTGGATTTTACGAGCAGCTTCTCTATCTTCACTCTGACCTGACTCATATACAAATTGGGCATCTCTTTTTGCATCCTCAAGAGTTGTGCCCTCGCCATCTTCTTTATCGTTAAAAACAAGATAGCTAATTGTTTTCACACTTGAAGGAGTTAGAGGTTCCATTATCGTTAGACTAGTATGTTTGGATAGAACGGAAACGCTTGCATTAGGAAAAAGATGAAACACTGAGGTAGCAACCCCATTGAGCTTTCTTTTAATGGGATCTATCTCTCTAATTTTTTCTATTCTTTTAAAAGGAAAAATAACTCTTGAGTTTGGGCCATCGGTTTCAACAATATTGATATTGTTTAGGCCATATGGGTAAAACGTATTTTTGTGAAGTGATTTTATATGGTAACCCTCTAATAATGTTTCTGTGAGTAATTTCCAATTTGTTTCATCTGTAACTTCACCATGATCAAACAACTTTGATTTAGCTCCAAAAAAATTAAATGAGTTTTTAAAAAAATCATTGTCTATTGCTCCCTCTTGCTGAACATAGACTATGCCTCCGTTTTCAGCCGCACTTATCTCAACGAGACCATTTTCTGCATTATCTAGGTTTGGAAATCCATCTTGTCCAGGTACATTTTTCAATGTGCCGTCTAAGGCATATGACCATGCATGGTAAGGGCACACAAAAGCTTTCTTCTTACAACCACTTCCACTTGCAACCTTCATTCCTCTATGCCTACAAGCATTGATGAATGCTCTTACTTGACCATCCTCACCTCTAACAACTAAAAGAGGAGTTCCAGATGCTCTTCTTGCTATATAGCTACCATTTTCAATTAATGCAGCAGATGGGCAAAATGGAATGGGCAAACTTCTTAAAAGTTTAATTTCTAAATCAAAACGTTCTTGGGTGTAGTAATTTTCTACTGGCTCTTTCCATATCTCACTACCTAGATCTGTAGTCCCATTATCGATATGATTGAATATTCTTTCAATTGCCTCTGGATCATTTAAAAAATTGTTGCTTGAGTAACTGTTTATAGATTTTTTCATAAAATTTATTAAAAAATTAATTATAAACTGGAATCATATCTTTTATGGCAATATGCAAAGAATAATAAATGGTAGGGATGGAGGGAGTCGAACCCCCACGCCTTGCGGCACTTGGTTCTAAGCCAAGCGTGTCTACCAGTTCCACCACATCCCCACACGCAGAGGCATTATATATATTATTAATAAGTATTGGAAAGGTTTATTTTTATTAAATTAAAGGTCGTATGATATTTCATTTCTTCTTTTTTTCTGTAAATAATACAAGCAGGAAAAAAGAAGTAACATTGTAAGAAAAGTATAAACAGAATGCTTATAAAAACCCTCATAAATAAAACTAAAAAGCCTAGCTACCATCATACAACCAACAATATAGATAAGAATATTCCCAATTTGAACTTTTGAAGAAGAGTAAATAAATCTAATAGTTAAATATCCAGCAGCAAGAAAGAAACCACCATAAGTTCTAACAAATATTGCCATAGGGTCTGAGGTTACTTCAAAAGGAACGTATATATGATTGGTGTCAGGTGTAACAATTGTTAAAAAACCAATTAGAAGCATAGCTAACCCACATAGCCCAAGTATTATCCTTGCAATTATCATAAAACACCTAACAAATATAAAGCCAAGATAAATGATAAAGACCCAATGAACATCCAAAAGTACATTTCTTTATGGTTGTTAAATTTGTATGAGTTAATGGCTAGAAAACAACTAAATATTGGAGCCAATACAACAATTCCATAACCAATCAAAAGTGCTAATGGAATGAATGCTAGTACTAGAAATAACTGAAGTGCTATCTTATTCATTTAGTAATAAAACTACTATTCGCTATCAAAGTCAAATACTGTTTAGTCGCCATCAATTAAAACAGTTTCAGGCAGAGATTTAAGGTTTGTAACTTCTGTTTGAATTTCGAACATAGTTTGATTAATTTGTTTTTTATAAGACTCAAGAGCCCGGATAGAATCATCGATTAATATTAGCTGAGTTTCTAAAGATTTGATATCTTGAGGGAGTGTGCTTAGTTTGTCATAGCTTTGTCTTAAGGAATTGAATTGACCCTTTAAATTTGATAATTCCTCAATTTGTAATTCTAAAATATTAATTGTATTTTTCATTTGAGAATTAACAGATTTAAGATCTAAGTTTATATTCGCATCAACCTCTTTGAGCTTTTTAATATCTAACTTATTTCTTTTATTACTAAGATCCCAAAGCTTTCTAACCTCTTTGTCTAAAAACTGTAAAGAAGCGCTAATCCCGCTCATTGAATCCATATTACTTTCATCAACTAAGCTGAGTTGCTCTTCAAGTATTGCAATACGATCATCCAGAATTTTTAGAGAATTTTCTTTATCTTTAATGTCTGAGTTTTGCCACAAAGCTAGAAGTAAGATAGACATTAAAACAAGTACATAAATTAAACCTACAAACAAACCGCCACTATTTGAATTTTTTAAATATGATGGAGATGGTTTATCTACTTTGATTTCTGAATTCATATATTAAAAAAAATTATGGTTTATACTTATATTTTACATAACAAATGAACAATTATGAATTTAGATTTTTCAGATGACCAAAAATATTTGCAAGAAGAAGCAAGAAAATTTTTTGATAAAGAAAACACTTTAAAGTCATCAAGAAATATTTTAGAAAACAAGCTTCATACTGATGAATGTCTATGGAAAAAAGTTGTTGATTTGGGATGGACCGGTATAACAATTGCTGAAGAATATGATGGTCTGGGTTTAGGCCACCTTGAGCTATGCGTCCTTGCAGAGGAAATGGGGAGAGTTCTTGCACCTATTCCTTTTTCATCATCTGTATACCTTTTTACTGAGGCAATTAATAAATTTGCAAGTGATGAGATAAAAAAAGACATTCTTCCAAAACTAGTTTCAGGCGAAATTGTTGGAACAATTGCAGTAACTGAAGAATTGCATGCACCTACTTCAAAAAATATTACTACTACTGTTAAAAACAATATAGTTTCAGGGACAAAAATAGCAGTTCCAGATGCAAAAATTGCCACTCATTCAATTGTTGTTGCAAAGTCAGATAATGGCATAGATCTTAGGTTAATTGATCATTCATTAGACGGAATATGTATCAATCATACCAATAGCGTAGATGAGAGTAGAGGGCATTTTTCTATGTCTATCGAAAACGTTCCCACTTTGCTTATAGGTGAAGAAGATAACGGTTGGGAGTGTTATGAAAGACTTGTTGATCAGGCTGCTGTGTTATTTAGCTTTGAGCAGCTTGGTGGTGCTCAAGCCTCTATGGAAATGGCTCTTAGTTATGCTAAAGAAAGGTATGCATTTGGAAGGCAAATAGGCTCATTTCAGGCAATAAAGCATAAACTTGCTGATATGTATATTTCTATAACATTAGCAAAATCTAATTCATATTATGCTGCATGGGCTTTATCAACAGAATCACCAGACCTACCTATTGCATCTGCTACTGCGCGTGTAAGCTCAACAAAGGCATTTCAGTTTTGTTCAAAAGAAAATATTCAAACACATGGAGGCAATGGTTTTACATGGGAATATGATTGTCATCTATTTTATAGAAGATCAAAATTACTTTCAGTGAATTTAGGTTCAATATCTAATTGGAAAAATAGGCTTGTTACAGGTCTTGAAAAATCAAACGTAAGTTAGAGGAAAAATATGGATTTTAATGATACAAAAGAACAGGCTGAATTTAGAAAAAAATGCAGAGATTGGTTAGAAGCCAATGCCTCCCTAAAATCAGAAAAAGCTAATAATTCTAATTTTGAAAATAATGATTATCTACAATCAGCAAAAGACTGGCAAAAGAAAAAATTTGATGCTGGATGGGCAATGCTTCATTGGCCTAAAGAATATGGAGGGATTGCGGCCTCACCTATTGAAAGAATTATCTGGAATTCAGAAGAGGCAAAATTTGATGTACCTCGAGGTATATATGACATAGGTTTAGGCATGTGCGGTCCAGTAATGATGCAATATGCAACTCAAGAACAAAAAGAAAGATATCTTCCTACAATGGCTGAAGGCAAAGAAATATGGTGCCAATTGTTTTCTGAACCATCTGCTGGCTCGGATGTTGCTGGCTTAAGAACAAAGGCTGAGCAAAAGGGTGATAGGTGGATCATCAATGGTCAAAAGGTATGGACATCAGGTGCGCATTATAGTGATTATGGAATTTTAGTTGTGAGGCATGACCCGAATTTACCTAAACATAAAGGGATGACATTCTTTTTTGTTGATATGAAGTCCCCAGGCATAGATATTAGGCCTATAAAACAAATTACAGGTGGTTCAAGTTTTAATGAAGTTTATTTTAATGATGTAGAAATACCAGATACCCAAAGACTAGGAGAGATTGGAGATGGATGGAAGGTTGCAATTACAACATTAATGAATGAAAGACTAGCTGTGGGTGATGCTAATGGAGCTGATGTTAATGAAGCATTTAAGTGGGCAAAAGGTCAGGATGGTATTGGTGGCAAACTAATTGAAAATATGGCTGCAAGGGAATCTATTGCTGATTGGTATTGTGAAGCGAATGGCTTAAAAAATACCAAGCTTAGAACTATGTCTGCGTTATCCAAAGGAGATACTCCTGGTCCTGAGGCTTCAATTACAAAGATAGTAAGTGCTAATAAGCTTCAATCAATAGGTAATTTTGGAATGGATTCATTAGATATGGCTGGTATGTTACAAACTGATGATAGTAATATTCATGACTTTCAATCAGCATGGCTTGGATCTCCGGGTCTTAGAATTGCTGGTGGTACAGATGAAATATTAAGAAATATTATTGCTGAAAGAGTGCTAGGTCTTCCAGAGGATCAAAGGGTTGATAAGGGTGTACCATACAAAGATATACCTTCTGGTAAATAAGAACTTTATTTAAGGCAAAAAAAAACAGAGCACTGCTCTGTCTTAGTTCGAGTTCCTTTGGGGTCTAAAGTGAGAATTTCTTTAGCTCCTTGGATATTTTTCTCTTATATCCTTGGTGGGTTTT
>CAJQGY010000044.1 GCA_905478015.1 uncultured SAR86 cluster bacterium | reverse complement strand
GTAAAATTAGTCTCAAAGAAGCTTGGATGTTTTTTGTTATTTTATCTATTGCTTCATTTAGTCCTCCAAGGAAAAGCCCAAGCAAAGATGGCCATAGTAAAAGATATATTCCAATGGGCTTATCTAGCCTAGAAAGACTTATATAGTTCATAAGAATTTTCATAATAGAAAAACTTCCATGACCGAAATTGGTTCAGAGTTAACGGAGTACTTTATTTTCCTACCCCAATAAATACTCATATCATCATCCAAAAACGATGCGCACAACATTTCTAGTTTTGTAAAAATACCAGGAGTAAAAAGAATGTCACCTAGAGGAGCATTTCCTATTTCACCAAGAGAGGATAATCCATTATCTATAGTCAAAGTTGGAATTACTGATTTGGCATAAACAGCCGGAGCATTGTCACCAAACAGGATAACCTCTCTAACCCTGAAAGTTTCAGAGCTTGATTTAAGAAATAATAGCTCTTCTTGTGAAATATTATCAAGTTCATCACGCAGCAATTCAAGCTTAAATTTCTTACTTAATTTTATTCTCTTTGTTATTGGGCCAGCCTCTTTTAGCCAAGATAATACAGACAAATCAACTCTTGATTCAATAGATTCTATGTTTGTCCAAGGAGAAATTTGTTTAAGTTTCATTAAGTAATTAAAGTAAATCTGATATTATACTCCGAACTTTTTATCATCATTTGGAATAGATATTAATTATGGAATTAAAAAAATGGGAATGCATTGTATGTGGGCTTATCTATGATGAGGCCCTGGGTTGGCCCGAAGATGGAATAGAGGCAGGAACAAGATGGGAAGATGTTCCTGAAGATTGGTTATGTCCAGAGTGTGGTGTTGGCAAGGAAGATTTTGATATGATAGAGATGTAATGATAGATGCACCAAATAATTTAACTCGCAATATTCTTTTTGGAATGTTTGCTGGTTTTGTTGTCGGCGCTGTTTTTTACTACACCAATATTTTTGGAGACCAAATCTCACTATTCTTTGAAAAGTATGTTTTCTTATTGGGAAGCACAATATTTATCAATCTACTGAAGATGCTAATAGTGCCTTTAATTTTCTTTTCCTTAGTTTCAGGCATTTCTTCTCTTAGCAACTTAAATAGTTTAGGAAAGATTACTGCAAAAACTATTGCGCTATATTTATCAACAACTGCAATAGCTGTCACACTTTCTTTGGCTGTAGGATCACTATTCAAGCCAGGAGCTGGCTACAACTCAGAGATATCTATTGCTCCAGAAAGCCTTCCTCCAAGTCAAGGCGTATTTGAAACAATAGTAAATATATTTCCTTCAAATATTATTCAAGCTATGGCTAATAATGAAATGCTGGCAGTAGTATTCTTCAGCATTTTATTTGGCTTAGCATTAAATAAAACAAATCATCTTACTAATAACTTTAGTCAGTCATTTGAAAAGTTAAATACAGTATTCATGCAACTTGTAATTACTATAATTTCATTCGCTCCAATTGGTGTTTTTTGCTTGATAGGCAAGTTTGTAATAGTTGACGGTCTTGATGTTTTTCAAGAAGCTTTTAAATACGTAATCCTATTAATACTAGTATTAATACTTCATGTTTTCATAACTTACTCTCTTTTATTAAAGCTTCTAACTTCTATAAATTTAAAAACTTTTTTTATAAAAATGAAAGATGTTGCAATCTTTGCTTTTTCAACTTCATCAAGCGCAGCAACAATTCCTGTTACTCTTAAAACAGTTCAGAATGACCTTGGAGTAAATAAGAATGTGGCTTCATTTGTTGTTCCTGTGGGAGCCACAATAAATATGGATGGAACCGCTATTATGCAAGGCATGGCAACTATATTTATAGCGCAAATGTCAGGTATTGATTTAACTTTAATTCAATATGTTCAGGTAATTATTTTAGCAGTCGTAGCATCCATTGGAGCAGCTGCCGTTCCCTCAGCCGGAACAATAACCTTGGTTTTAATTCTTCAACAGTTTGGTTTGCCGCTTGAGGCCATAGGCATTATTCTTGCAGTAGATAGAATTCTTGATATGTTAAGAACTTCTGTAAATGTTACAGGTGATGCTGCAGTTGCATGTATTGTTGCTGAATCAGAAGGCTTGTTAGACAAGAAAATATTCAATAAATAGCTAATTAAATCTCATTTTTCATTCTTTTTTTTGATAGAATGCACCATTAATTTTTTTTACTTAGAGGTAAATATGAACAGTTTGTTGATTGCTCCAATTTTAGGGGTCGTTGGAATGGTTGTGGCTTTAGTCGTATACCAATTGGTTATGAAGTATCCAGACGGAGAGGATAAGGTCAAAAAAATTGGGGACCAGATTCATAATGGAGCATTGGCATTCATGAAAACCGAATATAAATATTTGCTTGTATTTATAGTGGTCCTCGTAATCTTAGCGCAATTATTTTTATCAACAGAATCTGCTATAGCTGTTGTAGTTGGTGCACTATGCTCATCTTTAGCTGGTTTCATTGGAATGTATGCTGCTACAAAAGCAAATGTAAGAACAGCCACTGCAGCTCAGCAAGACGGAGCAGCAGCAGCACTATCAGTTTCTTTTTATGGTGGGTCTGTCATGGGCCTATGTGTTGCATCTTTAGGCCTAATTGGTTTAGGTGGCCTTTATTATTTTTTTAATGGATACGAACAGGGCGTTCATGCTTTAGAGGGCTTTGGAATGGGGGCATCAGTAGTTGCTTTATTTTCAAGAGTCGGAGGCGGTATTTTTACTAAAAGTGCAGATGTTGGTGCTGATTTAGTTGGAAAAGTTGAGGCAGGAATACCAGAAGATGATCCAAGAAATCCTGGAGTTATTGCAGATAATGTAGGCGATAATGTAGGTGATGTAGCTGGCATGGGTTCTGATATATTTGAATCATATTGTGGTTCAATGATTGCTTCGATCGCTATTGCATACACAATGGGCAGGACTGATTTAATGATGCTACCACTGTTGCTAGCTTCGATTGGCTTATTCGCATCTGTTATTGGTATATTCATTGTTAAACTTCAATCCTCTAAAGCTCCAGCAAGTGCTTTAAGATCAGGAACTCTTTTGGCACCTGTTATCTTTATAGCAATGGCTTATTTCTTAATTGATTCTAGAGGGATTGAAACTAATGTTTGGTGGTGTGTTGTGAGTGGTGCAGTTGGTGGAGTCCTCATAGGGCTAATTACTGAATATTACACAGGTGGAAATCCTGTAAGAAAAATAGCTGAATCTGGAGAAACAGGTTCTGCTACCGTTATGATTTCAGGCCTATCCGTAGGAATGCAGTCAGTAGTCATACCTATAATAATTCTTGCAGCCATTATCCTAGCATCTACATCATTAGTTGATGGTGTTTATGGTGTTGGTATAGCCGCAGTAGGAATGTTAGCAACTGTTGGTATTACAATGGCAATAGATGCTTATGGCCCAGTTGCAGATAATGCAGGCGGCATTGCAGAAATGTCAGGAATGGGTAAAGAAGTTCGAGATATAACTGACTCTTTGGACGAGCTTGGAAATACAACAGCTGCAATAGGTAAAGGTTTTGCTATTGGTGCTGCTGCGCTTGCAGCATTAGCCATTATATCTGCATATTCAGCTCAAGTTTCTGCTACATATGGGGATGCATTCTCACTTTCACTAGAAAATCCAATTGTTCTTGTGGGCATGTTCATAGGAATATGCATACCATTTCTTATAGCTTCAATTACCATGACTGCTGTTGGCGATGCGGCTTTTGAAATGATTAATGAAATTAGAAGACAGTTTAAAGAAATACCTGGACTAATGGAGGGTCAAGCCGATCCTGATTCTGAAAAATGTGTTGAAATCGCTACTACCGCTGCACTTAAAAAGATGATGTTACCAGGTGTGATAGCAGTAAGTATGCCTGCAATAGTTGGGTTTGGCTTAGGAGCAATAGCTCTGGGCGGAATGTTAGCTGGTGGCTTGTTGGGCTGTGTTGCTTTAGCTTTGTTTATGGCTAATGCTGGTGGAGCATGGGATAACGCTAAAAAATATGTTGAAAAAGGGAACTTAGGTGGCAAAGGTTCTGATACTCACTCAGCTACAGTTGTTGGTGATACAGTTGGAGATCCTTTTAAAGATACATCTGGACCATCAATGAATATTTTAATAAATGTTATGGCAATGGTTAGTTTAGTTATTTCAGGTTTATTACCTTTAAACGGTATATTCTTTTAGAAATCAAAATTCTTATGGCTTAGGCAGCAAATGTCTAAGCCATCTTTATAAAAAAGATCAGTCCTTAGTGGAAACATCCATTTATTGCTCTATTATCGAGATATGAAAGAAAATATTTTAATAATTGGGTTTGGTGATATTGGGCAAAGGGTTGTTACAAATCTAAATAGCAAAAACTATAACTTTGTTACAGTAAACAGATCATACAATTCTAACAAAACTGAAATCACGCATATCTCTTGGGACTGGCTGTCAAAAGAAAACCTAAAATTACCTTTTAAAAATTTTAAAAGGATTATTTTTATACCTAAGCCATCAGAGATAACAGAAGAGGGTTATAAAAATGGCTTCAACAAATCTATAAAAAATATCATGGTATCTCTGAATGATATAACTTACGAATCATTTATAGCCATCTCATCAACCAGGATCTTTGGAAGCAATCAATTTGGAATCCTTGATGAGGCTTCATTACCTAAGCCAGATTGCTTCAGAGGAAAAATAATTTTAGAGTATGAAGCATTTCTTAAAAAAAATATTTTAAACAATCTAAGCATTCTAAGATTTGGAGGCCTTTATTTATCAGGCACTAAAATACCTGAATTTAACAATAAGCTAGATAGAGATCATGCATCTCAAATCATATGCTTTTTCATTGAAAATAATTTCGAAGGAATATTTAACTGTACTGAAAATAAAATACTTAATCCCCATGCTCGAAGCGTAAGTGGGGAAAAAATTAATAATACTAATTTTATTATGAGTTCTAATGACTAGCCCTAAAATTGATTCCAAAATATAATTATAGTTATGATAACTAGCATGACAGGCTTTGCATCTTCAGAGTATGTAGATGGAGATATTCGAATTAATTGTGAAATTAAGACGATCAATCACAGATTTTTAGATGTAACAATAAAGTCCCATGAACTTCCAAGTGACGTGGATATCCATATTAGAGAAGCATTATCTAAAAAAATAAAGAGGGGTTCTGTTGATGTAAGGTTTAAAATATCTCAACCTCAAAAAACTTCCTATAAATTTAATAAAGACTCTCTTCAAAATCTTTTAGATCTTGTTGCTTCCAATAAAAATTTAAACTCACAAGTGCTTACTTTTGCAGATATTAAAGACGTGCCAGGCATAATAAATGCTATCCATAAATCATCAATTAATAAAAAAATCTTAAAAGACATATTTAAGAAAACGTTAGCAGATCTCATTTTGAATAAAAAAGAAGAGGGGGTAAAGATACAGAAAGTATTTTTGAATAAAATTAATAAAATAAACAAAAATAACTCTTCAATTTCTCTTGGAGCAAAAACTAGTATTAACAAAAGAAATACAAAGTTTAGGAAAAAAATTAAAGACTATATTACCGATATTGATAAAGAGAGATTAGAACAAGAGGTATCTCTCTTATTGCTTAAGCACGATGTTGCAGAAGAGCAAGAGCGAATTTCCTTTCACCTCTCTTCATTAGAAAAAGAGTTAAAAGGTAAATTAAGTAAAGGAAAAAAAATTGATTTCATATTGCAAGAGCTATTTAGAGAAACAAGCACTTTGTCTGTTAAGTTAGACGATCCGGCTCATAAATCAAAAGCATTAGATATGAAACTTTTAGTCGAAGAGATGAGAGAGCAAGCTCAGAATGCAGAATAACCATCCTGAGTTATTTATTATTTCAGCTCCATCAGGTGCAGGAAAGTCTACATTAATAAGAAAACTACTTTCTTCAACTAATAATTTTGAATTGTCTGTTTCCGCTACAACAAGACCTCCCAGAGATGGTGAGATAAATGGAGTTGATTATCAGTTTATTTCAGAAAATGAATTCAAATCTTTGATTAATAAAAATGCATTCATTGAATATGCGAAGGTTCATAATCACAAATATGGAACATTAAAATCTTACATAGATAGAAAATTCATAGAAGGCAAGAGTATTATTTTGGATATCGATGTCCAAGGTTTTATGCAAATAAAAGAGTCTAATATTTCAAATACATCTATATTTGTATTGCCGCCAAGCTTTAAAGTGCTTAAGCAAAGGTTGGAAGACAGACGGTCAGATACGAGAGAGGCAATTGATAAAAGGATGACTAATGCTCGCAAAGAAATTCAATGTTGCGATGAGTATGATTTCATTATTGTAAATGATGAGATAGATATAACCATGAAAGCTCTTAAAGAGATAATATTTGAAAAAAGAAATGATTCAGACAAAAATTTAATTGAAAAGATTTTAATAGATATGTTGTCTTATTAGTGCTTAAGGAATTAGAATACCCACCTAGGAGATAAGTATGGCAAGAATTACAGTAGAAGATTGTTTAGAAAAAATACCAAGTAGGTTCGATCTAATCATTATGGCATCAAAAAGAGCAAGACAGCTGTCTACAACAAGCAGAGAACCTCTTGTTGAATGGGATAATGACAAGCCAACTCTTGTTGCCCTAAGAGAGATAGAAGAAGGCCTGATCGATAGAGAGACACTTGATAGAACACTTGAAGAAGATGTTCTGATGGACGGTTTTGCTGCTCCTGAAGAGGGTGAGGCTGATCCAGCTATATAATAAATCTAAAAGGAGCCAGATTTGACAGAACAAACGCTCCCCAAAAAATCTTTAACCAATTTCTCTGATAAGGACCTTCTTAAGGTTCCCTCCTACCTATTAGCACCTGTCAAAACATATCTTAAGGCAGTTGAAATAAAAAAAATTCAAAAAGCTTATACATTTGCTTTTATAGCCCATGATGGGCAAAAAAGAAAAGATGGCTCTGCGTATATTTCCCACCCAGTTGCTGTCGCAAAAATAATTGCTGAACTTAAAATGGACCATGATTCAATTTGCGCAGCACTAATGCACGATGTTCTCGAAGATTGCGACGTCCAAAAAACTGTTTTAGAAAAAAACTTTGGTAAAGACGTTGCCAATATAATTGATGGGGTAAGTAAGCTTGGAAAAATTAGCATGCAAAATAAGGCTGAAACTAATGCAAATAATTTCCAGAAAATGGCGCTAGCAATGGCAAATGATGTTCGAGTCATCTTGGTAAAGCTATGCGATAGACTTCATAACATGAGAACAATTGATTTTATGCCTAGGCATAAGCAAATTCTTAAATCTAAAGAGACATTAGAAATGTTTGCTCCACTAGCCTTAAGAGTTGGCATGATTGATATTAAAAATGAACTTGAAGATAGAGCTTTTAGATGCCTGCATCCATTAAGGGCTGAAATGCTAGATTCTGCAATCAAAAAATCCAGCGGCGGAAGAAAAAAAATTATAGAGAAAGTAAGAAAAGAGCTTAAATCAAATTTAAAAAATAATGGTATTGAAACAGCAGCTGTTAAAGGGAGAGAAAAAAATGCATTTAGTATTTATAATAAAATTAAAACAAAACACAAACCATTTTCAGAAATATTAGACGTTTATGGTTTCAGAATTTTAGTAGACACTGTTGACGAGTGTTATAGAGCGCTTGGTATTATCCATAATTATTATTCCCCAATAGATAATAGATTTAAAGACTATATTGCAATACCTAAAATGAATGGCTATCAAGCACTTCATACTGGACTTCTAGCCTTAGATGCATTTCCAATAGAAGTTCAAATCCAAACGAGAAGCATGTTTGATACTGCTAATAGAGGCATTGCTGCTCACTGGGGCTACAAGACATCTGGAGAAGGTGTTGGAACTGAACTAAGAGCAACAAAATGGCTTGCCGGCTTGTTAGATTTATATAAAGAATCAAAAGATTCATCAGAGTTTGTTGAATCAATAAAAACAGATTTAGAGCCAGAAAGAGTTTTTGTTTTTTCTCCAAAAGGACATATTTTTGGACTAAAGATAGGCGCCACCCCAATAGATTTTGCATATGCTATTCATAAAGATCTAGGAGATACCATCGTTGGCTGTAAGGTAAATAGAAAAGAAGCTCCCATAAACGTAGTGCTTGAGAGCGGACAGACGGTTGAAATCATAACCTCAAAAAATAATGTAGTTATTGATCCAGCCTGGCTTAATTTCATAGTAACAAGTAGAGCTAGAAGTGGAATTAGGGCAAGATTAAGAAAGCAAAAGGTTTCATCAGCAAGAAAAGCTGGAAAAATTATGCTGGAAACTGAGCTTAAACGTTCAGGTATAAAATTATCAGATTACAAAGGGGCTACATTAAAAAGGGTTCTAGGCTCAATTGGAGTTCCATCTTTAACAAAACTAATGACTGATCTTGGCCTTGGAAAGAAAACAGGTAATATTGTTGCTCAAAAGTTTTACGAAGGTCTTCAAATAAGAAAAAACTCAGATAACCAAGAGATAAACCCTCTTAGACTGGTTAATAAAAAAATTGAGGGCATATCAGTTGTATTTGCAAAATGCTGCAGGCCAATTTTAGGCGATGAAATCATAGCTCATTCTGATACTGAAAGAGGGATAGTAATACATCATAAGATCTGCCAACAGGTTGTTCCATTTCTAGCAAAAGATGTCAGATATCAACCAGCTCTATGGGATTCTAAAAAAAAGAGTCACTTATACATAGCAAAACTTAAAGTAATTTCTGAAAATAAAGTAGGAGTTCTTTCTGATGTTTTGTCTATATTTACAAGGGAGGGAATAAATGTTGTATTTGTTAATACCAATGCCATAGATTCCAAATTTGCAAATATAGAGCTTGAAATTGAAGTCAATGACATAAATCACCTAAATACTTTGATAGATAAAGTTGATGCAAAGAAATTTGTTTCTAATTGCTCTAGACAGATCAATGAAGGTTGATAAAAGAAATATCTTCTATTAATTAATGTATTATGCTCAAATATTTAAGTACTTTTTTCTGGAGAATGCCTTATGGCAAAGAAGATAATCTACACTGAGAATGCGCCCAAGGCTATTGGCCCATATTCACAAGGGGTTCTTGCTGGAGATTTTTTATATATCTCAGGCCAGGTCCCCATAAATCCTTCAAACGGAGATGTTCTTAAAGATTCAATTGGGATGCAAACAAATCAAGTTATCAGCAATATTGAAAGTATATGTTTAGAAGCTGGGTGCGGACTATCAGATATTGTAAAAATAACTATTTACTTAACGGATCTTGGAGATTTTGCTGAAGTTAATAAGGTTATGGTTGAAAGATTTAGTGAGCCTTACCCAGCTAGAGCAACAATAGAAATTTCAGCATTACCTCTTGGGGTTAATGTTGAAATAGATGCAGTGGTATATACGAATGATTAAAAATTTACTTAGCCTAAATGATCTAACTAAAGATGAATTAATCTCTTTATTGGACTTTGCTGAAAACTTTATTGACGCAGATGGTAAATTTAAAAAAGATAATTTATTTCCAGATAAAACAATAGCAAATATATTTTTTGAACCAAGCACCAGAACTAAATGTTCTTTTGATATAGCTGGAAAAAATTTGGGATGCTCAGTTGTTGACTTTAATTCTGAAAATTCTTCTGTTTCAAAGGGCGAATCAATTTATCAAACAGTTGATGCATTGTCATTAATGGGTGTTGATTTATGTGTTTTAAGGCATCCTAACTCAGTAATATCAGAACTTGCAGAATACTTGCCAGAGATGGTTTTTATTAATGCTGGAGAAGGATCCACAGCTCATCCAACACAAACATTAATTGATCTTATGACAATAAGGCAGTTAAAGGGCTCTATTGATAATCTTAAAATAACAATAGTAGGTGACCTAGATCACTCAAGAGTTGTGAAATCATTTGTTGAAGGGGTTTCTAATTTTTCTATTGAATCTCTAACCTTCTCTGGACACCCAAGTATGTGCTCAAACTATATGGATCCAGTTATTGGTTCGTACGAGCCTAACTTAGACATAGCAGTTACTGATGCAGATGTTGTGATGGCTCTTAGAATTCAGCATGAGAGATTTGAAACTGATATGAGCCTTGACCTTGATGAATACAAACACTTATATCAACTAACCACAGAGAGAATATCTATGGCCAAAGGAGATGCAATTATCATGCATCCCGGTCCCGTAAATATGGATATTGAGATCTCAGAAACAGCATATCAATCTGAGAATTCAGTTATTAGAAATCAAGTTGCAAATGGTGTTGCTATGAGAATGGCGGTCTTAGCTAGATTTTTGAGCCAATAAAACTTTTTTTACCGTATCAACAATAGCAATTGTATTCTGATCAATCTCTATATTTACAAGATCTTGTAAATCTAACTCATTAATATTTGTTATTTTAAGAGTCTCAGGTATTAGATGTATATAAAAACTATTATCAACAATTTTGCCTAAAGTAAGACTACATCCATTAATTCCTATATATCCTTTCTCCATGAGGTAGGGCAAATATTTATCTGAAATTTCTATCAATATATCTTTTGAATTTTTTCTTATATCAGTTTTTATAACTTTTCCTGTGCAATGAATATGTCCAGACATTAAATGCCCACCAATTTCTGAAGAAGCTTTTATTGATCTTTCAAGGTTTACTTCATCTCCAATGGCCATTTCAGAAAATTTTGTTCTGTTTATTGTTTCACCAACAATATCAAACTTTAATGCATTATCTCCATTGTCCTTGGATGTTAGGCAAACTCCATCAATAGATATACTTGCACCATTTTCTAAATTCTCATTAAATCCCTTAGGGCAATAAACTTCTATGCTAAAAATATCTCCATGATTATCAATTTTAGAAATTCTCCCTTTACATTCAACTATCCCAGAAAACATCCTATGCTCCCCAAAGCTCTCTATAATTTCGAAGTTCTGCTAAATATTGTTCATATTCAGGACTAGTATTAACAAAAGAAATAAGTGTATCTAAATTAATTATTGAAATAACAGATATATCGTAAGCATCCTCAAGCTGATCTCTGGCAGAGAGGCTTGAACTTCCTTTTTCCTGTCTATCTAGTCCTATAAGAAAAAATTTAGGTATTGCGCCATTTTCTTTAATAATTTCTATTGACTCTTTAGCAGCTGTTCCAGCTGACAAAACATCATCAATTATAAGAATATTACCATCTGGTTTAGAGCCAATAATATTACCTCCTTCTCCGTGATTCTTAACTTCTTTTCTATTAAAGGAAAGAGGATATTCTGTGCCATTAATACTAAATTGCATAGCCACAATAGAACCAATGAATATTCCTTTGTAAGCTGGGCCATAGATGCTGTCAAACACTAACTCTTTTTCTTTAATGACCTCTGCATAACACCAGGCAAGCTCTGATATATTTCCACCTTTAAGCATTTTTGCAGCATTAAAAAAATATGGACTTTTCCTACCTGATTTAAGGGTGAAATTGCCAAACTCTAATGCTTCAGTTGCTAATGCAATTTTAAGGAATTTCTTTTGGTAAGCTTTCACTGATCCAGACTAGCTTTTTGCAAATCAATTAACTCCTCAATTGCTTTACTGCCAACTTCTATCATTTTAGATAATTGCTCTTTAGTGAAAGGATTTTCTTCGCCAGTTCCTTGGATTTCAATTAGGTTCAAATCATCAGTCATTACTAAATTAAGATCTGTCTCTGCAGAGCTATCTTCAATATAATCAAGATCTAGTATCACTTCGTCATTAAGAACACCGAGAGACACTGCTGCTACAAAAGATTTAATAGCTCTATTATCATTATGATGATTTTTAAGTGCTAGAAATAGAGCAATACATCCACCTGTAATTGAAGCAGTTCTTGTACCGCCATCAGCCTGGATTACATCACAATCAATATTAATAGTTTTTCCTTTAATATATTTTAGGTTAACTGCTTGTCTTAAAGATCTTCCAATCAACCTTTGAATTTCTTGAGTTCTACCACTCTGCTTCCCTCTGGCAGCTTCTCTTCCCATTCTTTCATTTGTAGATCTTGGAAGCATGCCATATTCTGCTGTTATCCAACCTTCTTCACTATTTCTCATCCATCTAGGGACTTTATTTTCAATAGTTGCTGTGCATATAACTTTTGTATTTCCAAAGGAAATAAGAACAGAGCCTTCAGCATGGATATTTATATTAGTTTCTATTTTTATTTCACGAAGTTGATTTGACTCTCTTTTGCTATGTCTGGTCATATTATTTTATGTTTTAACTTAATTGATCTTTAACAACTTTGCTTACAATACCCATATCAGCTGAGCCTGATAAGGAATTTTTTAATAACCCCATAACTTTTCCTATATCTTGCATTGAAGATGCATTAGATGTGGAGATAGCCTCACGAACTCTTAAAATGATTTGATCTTCACTAAGCTGAGCAGGTTTATATTTATTTAAAACATCTACTTCGGAAAGCTCCTTCGCAACAAGGTCATCTCTTCCACCTTTTGTAAATTGCTCAATAGAATCATTCCTTTGCTTAATCATTTTATTGATAATTTGAAGAACTTTAGCATCATCTGCCACTTCTTTAGAGTCTATTTCAAATTTTTGAACTTCGGCAAGAAACATTCTAATGGTATCTCTAACCAAAATGTTTTTATCAAGCATGGCTTGCTTGAGATCGGACTTGATATCTGAAAGTAAAGACAAGATTATCTAAATCTTGATCTAGAAAATGAAAACTTTCTATTAGACTTTCTTGCTCTTTTTACAGCAGCAGCCATTAGACGTTTTCTTTTTTCAGTTGGTTTCTCATAAAATTCTCTAGCTCTTATCTCAGGAACAATAGCTGCTTTTTCACAAGCGCGTTTAAATTTTCTTAAACCAATATCAAAGTGTTCTGTTTCTTTTATAATAATTGAAGGCATAATAAGTTCGCTAGTTTAGGCTTTAATTAGATAATTTGCAAAACATTTTTATGAAAACTTTAGGTATTGAAACATCATGCGACGAAACAGCTATAGCTGTTTATGATTCTGTGGAAGGGATTGTAGGAGAATCTGTTTTCAGTCAGATAAAAATGCATGCTGAATATGGTGGAGTAGTTCCAGAGCTTGCCTCAAGAGATCACTGTAAAAAAATAATTCAGGTTTTTGAAGAAGCCACAAAAGGTATAGACCTTAACTCAATTGACCAAATAGCTTACACAGCTGGCCCTGGGCTATTAGGAGCATTATTAATTGGTGAAAGTTTTGCTAAGGGCTTAGCATTTTCAATGGGAGTCCCTTTAATACCAGTAAATCACCTTGAGGGGCATTTAGTCTCGCCAAGCATGGAGTTTAAAGATATTAAACCTCCATACATATGTTTATTAGTAAGTGGTGGTCATAGCATGATCGTTGATGTTAAAAGCATCGGCGCATATGAGATATTAGGTCAATCAGTTGATGATGCGATTGGAGAAGCTTTTGATAAAGTAGGCAAATTATTGAATTTACCTTACCCAGGAGGTCCACATATTGAAAAAATAGCTCAAAACGGT
>CAJQGY010000043.1 GCA_905478015.1 uncultured SAR86 cluster bacterium | reverse complement strand
AGCACCATCATATAGCGGATATTCAGCCTGGAGGGGAATTATTAATTCTAAAGATCATTCTATTAATCTCCATCTTTCAAAAAACTCTCATGTAGTTACTTATCCAATTAATGATAGGTTAACTAGCTTTGTTGCGGTTATTAAAACAGCTAAAAGATATAAAGAAACATGGCGAGTGGAAGGTACCGCTGATGAGATGAGCGCTGATTTGTTCATGCATTCTAGAGAACTTGTTAACAAGCTTGCTAAATCAAAAGAGGTTTTTAAATGGGGGATTTACAAAAGACCACATACTGGAAGATTGTTTGTTAAGAATGTTACTTTTCTTGGAGATGCGGCTCACCCAATTGTTCCTTTTTTAGGTCAGGGTGGTTGCATGGCTCTTGAAGACGCCTATATATTTGGAAAACTTTTCATTAAATATGATAATGATATTGCTTTTGCACAAAGAGAATATCAAAGAATAAGACATTCAAGAATTAGAATGATCAAAAATATGTCTGAGATGCAAGGCCACCTTTATCATTTATCAAATCCATGCCTTACAATAGCAAGAAATTTTCTTATGAAGCATTCATTGAAAGCAACCGATAAAAGACTAAATAAAATATGGGACTATGATCCAAACATAGACATCTAAAGATTCTCAATTTAAACAATTAATTTATTTAGCTTTTAATTTTCTGTTATATAATTTTTTGATGAATATATTTAAAAAATTAAAATCAATTTTTATTAACTCTAATGATTCTGGTAATAATCAAAGTTCTAAAAAAGGACTTAAATTAAAAATTTCATCTGATATTAAAAATGTATTAGAGGATGAGATTCTTCCAGGTTTAGGTATTACAGCAGAAGATTTTTGGGTGAGTTTTGAAAGAATTATTGACACTTTTTCTCCAAGAAATAAAGCCTTATTAGAAAAAAGAGAGAAAATTCAAAAACTTATTGATGAATGGCATATTAGCAGAAAAAGCCAAAACCATAACCATGATGAGTATAAAAGCTTTTTAGAGGAAATAGGCTATATTGCGACAAGGGCCAAAGATTTTACAATTTCAACTGAAAATGTAGATCCGGAAATAAAAACTATAGCTGGCCCTCAGCTTGTAGTGCCTGTTATGAATGCAAGGTTTGCTCTTAATGCTGCTAATGCTAGATGGGGAAGTCTTTACGATGCTCTATATGGAACAGATATGATTTCAGAGGAGAATGGAGCACACAAGGATGGTGGTTACAATCCTAAAAGAGGGGACAGGGTTATAGCTTTTTCTAAAAACTTTCTTGATGAGACTGTGCCTTTAGAGAATGGCTCATACAAGAACGTTATCAGTTTTGAATTTGCTAACGGTAATATTTTAGCTCAGCTAGCAGATGGCTCATCATCTTTCTTAATCAATCAAGATCAATATCAGGGATATGTTGATAATGGCAATGATTCACTTGGCTTGCTGTACAAAAATAATAATTTACATTTTGAGATACAAATAGATAGATCTCATCCGATTGGTAAAACAGATCCTGCAGGAATAAAAGATATTTTGATAGAATCAGCAATCACTACTATTCAGGATTGCGAGGATTCAGTTGCCGCTGTTGATGGAGAAGACAAAGCGCTTGTTTATAGGAATTGGTTAGGTCTTATGAAAGGAGATCTAACTGATACATTTGTTAAAAATGGTAAATCACTAACAAGGGAGCTCAGTCCTGATAGAGAATATATCTCTAAGGATGGCACTAATTTAGTTCTTCCGGGAAGAAGTACTATGCTTGTGAGGAACGTTGGCCACCTTATGACTAACCCCGGTGTGATTGATAGGCATGGTAATGAGGTCCCGGAAGGGATAATGGACGCTATGTTTACCATATGTATTGCAAAACATGATTTGGACAATAAAGGAAAGTATCAGAACTCTAGAACAGGAAGTGTTTATATAGTTAAACCAAAAATGCATGGACCTGAGGAAGTAAAGTTCACCTGCGATCTTTTTGCTGCAGTGGAGAAAGCTCTTAACATTGACCATAATACTGTCAAAATTGGCATTATGGATGAGGAGAGGCGAACAACCGTTAATCTAAAAGAATGTATTGAGGTTGCCAAAGAAAGAGTAATTTTTATAAATACAGGCTTCTTAGACAGGACTGGTGATGAGATACATACCAGTATGGAAGCTGGACCAATGATTCCAAAAGGTGATATCAAACTTCATAACTGGATAGCCTCATACGAAGATTGGAATGTTGACATTGGTCTCGAGACTGGTTTTCAAGGAAGGGCTCAAATAGGTAAGGGAATGTGGCCAATGCCAGATGAGATGCTTGGAATGTATGAAACCAAAACTGCTCACCCCAAAGCAGGTGCAAATTGTGCCTGGGTGCCTTCTCCAACCGCGGCTTCATTGCACGCAATTCACTATCATCAAATATTAGTTTCTGATGAGCAGACCAAGATAAAGGAAAGAGCCAAGGCTGATCTTAATTCTATTTTAGATATTCCCGTTCACTCTAATCCAATGGAACTATCCAAAGAGCAGATTCAATTTGAACTTGAAAATAACTGTCAAGGAATTCTAGGCTATGTTGTTCGATGGGTCGATCAGGGGGTTGGCTGCTCTAAGGTACCAGATATTAACAATGTCGGCTTAATGGAAGATAGAGCAACTTGCCGAATATCGAGCCAGCATATAGCAAACTGGCTACATCATAATCTCATTGACAAAGATCAGGTGATCGAAGCAATGAAAAAAATGGCTAAAACAGTTGATGACCAAAATAGTAACGATGATAGCTACAATAATATGTCACCACTTTTTGATGGACTTGCATTTCAGGCTTCATGCAGTTTGGCAATCGAAGGCAGGCTTCAGCCAAGTGGTTACACTGAGCCTATACTTCATCAAACAAGGTTAAAGTTCAAAGCATAAATGAAAAAAGGATACTGGGTTGTGAGGGCTCATATTTCAAACATCGAAGACTATAAAAAGTATGTCTCAATAGCTGGACATATTGTTGCTAAATTTGAAGGAAAGTTCATTATAAGAGGCGGTGATCAGGAAGAAGTTGAGGGCTCTGGATTTGAAAGAACAGTTCTTGTTGAATTTCCATCCTACCAAATAGCAAAGAACTGCTATAAGTCAGACGAGTATCAAGATGCTCTAAGTTATACAAGGAATTCATCAACAAGGTACTTCAGTATTGTAGAGGGACTGAGCTGATTATTTTTTCTGCTTTTCTGTCTCGTCTCTATGCTTTTTTAAATACTTCATAAATGGTGTTCCGCCTGTCCCCTTTATTGTTGAACCACCAGTTCCAAAAGGGTTTTTAATTTGCGATTGCTTATGAATATAAGATGCAGCAAATTCTAAATGAAGAGATCTAAACCTTCTTATTTCTTCAAGACACTTATTGTATTTGATCTTTAAGCTTTTTGAACTATCTATTAACTCCTTTGCGCTTGATATGCTTTCTACTTCCTCAATTATTTTTCTATGCTCAGGAGGCATATAGTCACGCATTTCATTTAGATAATGCCTAAGATGATCTTTGGTATGGTAAATACCCAGTGCCCCATCAAGGAATGGCATGATACTACTTTGTGCTCCAGTTTCACCTCTAAAAAATTGAGGTTTATTTTTAAATTGATTTTCATAAATAAGACCTTTTTTCAGATCAGGATTATCCTTTGTTCCAAATATAAAAGGTCTTACCCTATGGTAATAAACATAAGGGTCGCATTTTTCAGGCATTCTTGAAAAAATAGAATTAACCTCTCTAAGTGACATTATTATTCTTCTTAAGCCATCATCTAATTTATTATCCTTGTTAGATTTAAGTTTTGAAATTTCATATGCAGCAGTAATTGCCTCTTTAGCTGCATGTTCTATACACACATGAATGGTCACAAACCAATCCTCATCAACACCGCCTAAAAAGTTGGTAATCAATGCAACATTTTCAAGAGAAATCTCCTGTTTTTTATCAATCCTATACCAGTTATCCAAACAGTAACTTGCATAACTTAAAATTGGTGGCCTTCCAAGAATATTTGAAACCTCAACCCAGGGTTTTGCCACAACTTCAGGTAGTAACTTGCTAGGCTTCTTACCACCCCATATATAGGCATGTGCAATAAAACTTAGATGAACCATTGAAAGGTTTATTTCTTGAATATTATTTGTCTTGAGAAGGGGCTTTATAGATAATGCATTTTTAGATAACCCATCTATAGTTGTCTGAACTTTTCCAGTCAGCAAAAGCTTTGGTAGCTCTGAAGCAATATGTTCTAATTTTTGAAGAGATCTAGATTCCGTGATGTATTTTTTTAAAGGATCTTTGTTAGGTAAAAATGCTTTCATTTGCTTATTTTATATAAATATAATAAAAGTTGGATTAATTTAAAATTATTTCATATTAAGTGTTGACTTTCGAAAATATAAGCGTAGTATTAACTTTACCTGCTGAAACCGACTAACAACCAAATGCAGACGGAAGTTAGAGAGAATCAGAAGGAAGAGACC
>CAJQGY010000042.1 GCA_905478015.1 uncultured SAR86 cluster bacterium | reverse complement strand
GGTTTATAAAATAAAATGGTCTGTTAGCAAAGCTACAAAAATTAAAAAGATGTAATAGATAGAATATGTAAAAGTTTTCATTGCATATTCATCCCCCTCTCCAAGATATAGCTTGATTGAGTAATATAAGAAAATGGAGCTTAGAATAAATGCTGATACCAAATATATGACTCCAGACATTAAAACTATATATGGCAAGAGGCTCACTAAAAATAAAATGATGGTATAGAGAACAATCTGAAGTTTGGTAAAAGCGACTCCGTGTGTGACGGGCAGCATTGGAATTGATTCTTTGGCGTACTCGTCTTTTCTATAAATAGCTAAGGCCCAGAAGTGAGGAGGCGTCCAAATAAAAATTATCAATACTAATAAAAGTGAATAGGGGTCAATTGAATTTGTAATTGAAACCCAGCCCAGAAGTGGCGGGGCTGCTCCCGCTAGGCCGCCAATTACAATGTTTTGTGGTGTAGCTCTTTTTAAATAAACTGTATATACAAAAGCATAACCAATTAAAGAAGCTATTGTTAAATACATGGTTAAAGTATTTACAAATACATAAAGTATTATTGATCCGAGAAGGCCTATGACAAGTGCAAAAATTGAAGCATGCACTGGACTTATGTCGCCCTGTGGCAAAGGCCTCTTATCTGTTCTATTCATTGATGCGTCTGCATTTCTATCTATAACCTGATTAATCGCAGCTGCTGAGCCAGAACAAAGCGCTATGCCTAGAAGGGCTATAAACATATAAGAGATTGATGGGACTGTTTCTTGTGCAAGAAGCATTCCAACTACAGCTGTAATTAACATCATATAAACTACATTAGGCTTACATAGTGTGTAATAACTTTTTAATAAGTTCATTTTTTCCAAGCCAAGTAATTAACTGTTATTGTTCCCAAAAGCAGTGAGGCGGCTATAAGATTGTGCGCTATTGCAACATAAAGCGGCAGTACATATATCACATTAATAATCCCTAAAGATATTTGTGTTAGCAAAAGAATTCCAAGTGTCGAAGCAAGAGGTGCTGCTGCAGAAAACCAAAGTTTTGACATTAAGACTAAAAAAACAATAGTTACTAAAATTGCAGATATTCTGTGAGAGTAATGTATTGCAACCCTCGCTGAATTGTCTAAAAGGCCATATAGATAATTGGGGCCAACTTCTTGGCTAAGATTAAATCCTTGTTTGAAATCCATTTCTGGATAATAGGTTCCTTGGCAGGTTGGAAAGTCTACGCATGCTAAAGATGCGTAGTTTGTACTTGTCCAGGCTCCTAGAAATATCTGAAATAGTAAAATAATCATTGCTAGTATAGATATTCCTTTTAGGTGAGGAATCCTCATTTGATCAAGAATTTTAAAGTCGCCTGCTTTTAAGAAAATTAGATAAAAAAGACTTAATGTGAAAAACCCTCCAAAGAGGTGCCCTGTCACTATAATTGGGAGGAGCTTTAGACTGACTGTTAAATACCCAAATAGGCCTTGGCAACATATGAAAATTAGAAGCCCAAGAGACCACCAATGTAGAGATTTATTTCCTTTATATTTGAAAGAAATGTAAGTTAATAAAATTGCTACAAACCCAAGAGTTGCAGCAAAATATCTATGAACAACTTCTGGAATCGCCTTGTTTATATCGTAAGGAAAAGATGGAAATCTACTTTCTGCAAGAGCAATCTCGGCCGCATCAGTTGGAAATACTACAAACCCATAACAACCGGGCCAATCAGGACATCCCAAACCAGCATCAACTAGCCTAGTCCATGCCCCTAAGGCAATTACTATAAAAGCAAAGCAAACTCCAAAGAGTGATAAATTTTTTATGTTATTCATTAAATTAGTACCTTTAAGTCTTTAAGTATTTTTTTAGGATCTGTATCTGGCGGGAAGAACATAACTGCTCTACCGTATGGGTCAATAATGAAGATAGGATTTTGATTATTCATATCTATTGATGAATTTCGCTGAAGGACATTTAAAAGCATTCCGTTCTCATCTTTAAAATTTTCAGTTCTGGGATACTCTTTTAAAAGATCTTTTAATTCATTTTCTATTAAAGCGTTTGAAAAGAATGTAAGTCTTCTGGCTTTATAAATATCTCTATTTAAAGCAACATTTAGCTGCCTCATAAAATAAATTGAGTCTTTAGCCTTATCTATATCAGTTACATATACTGCTAAAACCCATTTCCCATCATCGAATTTTAAATCATTGTCGTTATTGCTGATCGAAAATTGATCAAAGTTAAAATAGTCCTTAAAAAAGACCCCATTATTGTTTGTGTTTGATGGAGATATGCCTGCAGAAAAAAATAAAGATGAGGCTATAACAACCGCGATTGGTGTAAAAAGAATTATTGATAGTAGTATTTTATTTTTCATATTTTCTCCCAGCCCATATAAACATAAAGCATAAGGCTAAAAACATGGTAAACCACTGCAAGGCATAACCATAATGCTTTGAGGGTGTCATATTAGTTGGTGTAATTTTAATATATTCAAGACTATCTTTCAGCGTTGGTTCGGCAATTAGCAGAAAGGGGAATAGTTCATATTCAAAAGCCTCTTTTAAAACTTCAATATTTTTTGATTGAGATACCTTTGGCCAATCTTTAGTTATTAATTCTTCTGATAATACGAACCCTAGCTCAGGGCTATCAAGGGTTCCATAAACCTCAATTATAGATTCATCAATGCTAATATCTGGAAGCTTGTCTCTATTATTACCAGCAGGAACCCAGCCTCTATCAACAAGAACTATTCTATCCAAACTATTCGAAATGAGGGGAGTTAATACTTTATACCCAGCAATACCTTTATAAATAGTATTATCGATCAAGATTTGATTCTTATTATCAAACTTTCCCTTAACGGATACTCTCTGCCATTTGCTCGAACTATCTTGAAGTGCTTGAGGGTCTTTTTCTCCTGCAGAGTTATAAGCTTGTAAAATTTTAGATTTTGACTGGCCTCTTTCTATTTGCCAAACACCTAGGGCGATAAAGACAATAGAAAAGAAAATAAAAAATATAGTAATCTTTGCTCCTGGTTTAAATTTAATATTCTTCATATCTATATATTCACGATTAATTTAAAATAAGTAATATGTTAAAAATACTTATTATAGTTGTAGTAGTTCTTCTTCTGATCTCGCTTGGCGCTAGCTTAGTATTTTTATTAATAGATCAAGGCAAAACTGATAGCAAAAGAACTGTTTATGCTCTTGGTGCTAGAGTCACTTTTGCGGTAATTTTGATACTACTGGTCATTTACGGCCTATACACTGGCGAACTTGGAAACTCTGTTCCCTGGCAGCGCTAAGTTATAGTATGTAAACAAATAAAAACAGCATAACCCAAACTACATCTACAAAATGCCAGTACCATGATGCTGCCTCAAATCCAAAATGATCATGTTGCTCAAAGTGGTTATATCGAACTGATCTTAACAACATTATGGCGAGCATAATTCCGCCCATCATTACATGAAACCCATGAAAGCCAG
>CAJQGY010000041.1 GCA_905478015.1 uncultured SAR86 cluster bacterium | reverse complement strand
TTTGGATTATAAGGAAGCCCTGTATTACCCATAGCAACTTTCACAAACCTATCAGGATCTGCAGCAATCATTCTCAAACCTATTAAACCACCCCAATCTTGGCCAAAAAAAGTTAGATCTTGAAAATCATTTTTCTCTAACCAAGCCCCCATCCAGTCAACTTGGTTTTGATATGAGTAATCTTCTCTAGCTGCAGGTTTATCTGATTTTCCGTAACCAATTAAGTCAGGAGCAATAACCCTTATACCTGCTTCAGTTAAAATTGGGATCATTCTTGAGTACAAATAACTCCATACAGGCTGCCCATGCATAGCTAACAAAATAGGGCCATTTCTAGGGCCCTCATCAATATGATGGATTCTTAATTCAGTTCCGTCTTTTGCTATTATATTTGTATAAACAGGCTCATAAGGATAGTCGCTTAAATTTGCAAACTGTGAGTCTGGGGTTCTTAGTACTTTCATTTATATATCTCCATTTGTTTTCATGCACTCAATAAGATCATTAAATTTGTCTTGCCCAAAGAAGTACTCTTCTTTGTATACAGAAAGAGGAACGCCATGATGCCCAGCTTTCAATTGCTCAACTTGATTTTGCTTAATTTGCTCTATTAGCGTACTTTCATTCTTTTTAATAGCTTCTCTAATTTCAGACAGCTCTATATTAAATTCGGATAATATTCCAATAAGGTGTTCGTCCATATTCCAGTTTTTTACTGACCAAATTTTGGTTGAAAGTTTATGTGCAAATTCTAATCCAAAGCCCCTATTAGTCATTTCTTGACCCATATGGCATATGTCAAAGATATAAGGTTGGTCTTCTGCAATCTTTGCTGTAAAAATGTTTTGTTTAATGGGGTCAGGTTTAACTGGAAGATTTAAAGGCATACCTAATTGCTTAGCTTTTTTCTTAAAATCTGACATAGTTGATAAAAAGAAAAACATATTTTTCTTTTCAAACCATTCCGGCATTCTAATTGCGATTGGGTAAACAAGTTTAAAATTAATATTAATATTTGATTCATTTTTAAGCTTTAGCATTCTTGGAAGAATTAGGTATGAGTATGGGCTTCTGTAAGAAAAATATAGGTCAATCATTTATTAAATCCTTTCAACATTAATTCGGCCAGTAAATTAATTCATCGCCTTCTTTATATTCTGTTTGCGGCCTGTCTATAACAACAGGCATGAATACTGACTGAGGCCAGCTTGGCTCTGGCATTGATTCAATGTGTGTATTCAGTTTCTCATGCAATAAACTTTTTATCTCAGGCTCTGACATGGCAAGGTTGCTTTGTTCGTAAGGGTCTTTCCCAAGGTTATATAAATATTCTTTCTCTTTTGGGTATTTTGACCTCATTAGCTTCCAATTATCATGAATAATTGCTTGATAGGTAACATTTTTCCAATATAGAGTTTCATGCGGCTCGCCTATTTTTTCGTCATTTAGAAAAGGAATAAGGTTTACACCGTCTATTGTAATTTCTTTTGGGTGCTCGATATTTGCTGCACCCAAAATAGTACTAAAAATATCAGTATGATGGATTCTTTTGTCATATTTCATACCTTTTTTAATTTTTGTAGGCCACTTTGCAAAAAAAGGTATATGCATTCCACCTTCAAAGTGCGTGAGTTTCCAGCCACGGTAAGGTTTATTAATATTATCCAATCCAATGTATCCAGCTCCACCATTATCTGAGGTAAAAATTATTAAAGTATTTTCTGTTAATCCATTTTTTTCTAAAGCAGATAAAATTTTACCAATCGATCTATCAAGAGCTTCAATCATTCCGGCATACACCTGAAGGGTGTGATTTTCCATATGACTATGTTTTTCATAATCTTTCTTTAAAGACTGAAGGGGATTGTGAGGAGCAAAATGGCCTAAGTACAAAAAGAATGGCCTATCTTTATTATTATCAATAACTTTTACAGCCTCGTCAGTGTAATAATCAGTTATATAACCTCCAGGCTTAAATGGCTTGCTTCCATTAAAACTTGCAGCATATTGAGATGATGCCCAAACCATATCCTCTACAGAAGAATCAATTTTTGCATTGACGATATCAGGGTGATTTTTTGGAAAATAGAGACTGCTATTAAGCATGAGACTGTCATCAAAGCCTTGGTCATTAGGCATCATTCCATCAGTAAACCCTCCTAAATGCCACTTACCAATATGCGCAGTATAGTAACCATTTTCTTTAAGCATCTCTGCAATTGTTATTTCTTCATTTGGCAGACCACCAACAGTCAATCCAACTTCATCCCACTGAACACCTTCTAGATTTATAGTACCAAGCTCTCCATCTTGTCTTAACAAATTCATAATTCTTGCAGCTTGAGCTGGATATGGAGTAAATTCAAATCCATATCTACTTGAATATCTTCCAGTCATTATTGCGGCTCTAGAAGGAGAGCAAACAGGGCTAGCAGCATATCCATTTAAAAATGCGACACCTTCTTTTGCCAAGCTATCTATATGCGGGGTTAATAAAGAGCCATCTGCTGCGCCGCCGTTATAATAGGAAACATCGTTGAAACCTAAGTCATCAGCTAGAATTAATATAATATTGGGTTTGCCTTCTTTTAAATCAGACTCTGCAATTGGCCAGTCAATTTCTTGATTTTCAGCAATTGGATTATTTATATTTATAGCAATTGGTAATAGAGTAAGACCAATTTCTCTTTTAAAAATCCATAAAGAAAGGACCGAAAAGAAAACAACTATAAAGAAAAGTTTTAATTTCATATATTGATTAAACCGATAAGGATCTCATTGTTAATTTTGCTAGTTGAGACATATGCACTTCATCTGGACCATCTGCAATTCTGCAAAATCTACTAGTTGTGAAGATATGGGCAAGAGGAGTATCTTGACATACGCCCATACCTCCAAATATTTGAATGGCTCTACTAGATACGTCTTCACACATCTTAGGAGCTACGATTTTAAGCATAGAAATATAATCTCTAGCAGCATCTATTCCATATTTATCCATCTTTTCCGCAGAAGCTAATACCAAAAGCCTGCATTGCTCGATATCACATCTGCTTCTAGCTATCTCATGTTGGACACTAGTTTTTTTACTAAGAGGCTCCCCAAAAGCAACTCTATTTTGAGCTCTTTCACACATTAGCTCCAAAGCCCTTTGTGCCATGCCAACAAACATCATTGCGTATTGAAATCTTCCAGGACCAAGCCTGCCTTGAGCAATCTCAAAACCCTTTCCTTCGCCAAGAATTAGATTTGAAACAGGCACCCTTACGTTTTTAAAAATGACATCGCCCTCACCACCTGGTGAGTGATATTCTCCAAATGCTCTAAGAGCTCTTGTAATTTCAAAACCTTCAGCATTTGTAGGTACTATTATAGTTGAATGTTGTTGGTGCCTTGAATTCTCAGGATTGGACTTACCCATAACAAGCATAAATTTACATCTTGGCGTTATCACATTTGTAGTCCACCATTTTTTACCATTTAGGACATACTCATCCCCGTCTCTGGTAATTTCTAGCTCCATGTTTGTGGCATCTGATGAGGCAACATCAGGCTCAGTCATGGCATATGCTGATCTTATCTCTCCAGCCAACAATGGCTTTAACCATTTTTCCTGCTGCTCAGGCGTTCCATATTTAGCCAATACTTCCATATTACCCCTATCAGGAGCATTACAATTAAATATTTGCTGAGACCATGCAGCCTTAGACATAGTTTCAAAAAGCCCAGCTATTTCTAAGTTATTTAAACCAGGGCTCCAAGGCGCATACTCTTTAGGTAAGAATAGATTCCACAATTCTTGCTTTTTAGCTTCATCCTTGAGGCTTTCATACCACTCAGGATATTTCCAAAGATTATCTTGATTACTTGTGAATTCATCATAGTCATGCTCACGAGGATATATGTGCTCTTGCATAAATCGCTCTAAACGTTCATTGATATCTTTAGCTCTTTCACTCACCTCAAAACCCATAAACACTCCCCCGATATATTTTAATAAGTTAGTATTAGTTTAACTTTTAAGGGGTATTTTTAAAGATACATTTACGGGCATTGATCTTGCATATTTGTTTAGATAATTTATTAAAAATATAAAATTTATAGAATGTATAATCTTATTTATGAAAAATGTAGCAGTCATAGGCTCATCAGGTGCAATTGGAAAAGCTTTTCTAAATCAATATTTAAAAGATAGTTCGATATCAAATATTTATGCCATTTCAAGAACCCATATTGAAACTAACGATGAAAGAATAAAGTATATTCAAATGGATATAACTGACGAGAAAAGTGTAGAGAATGCAGCTAAAACTATAAAAGAAAAATATTTAGATCAAATTATTATTGCCACCGGCATACTACACACATCATCATTCGGACCTGAGAAAAGTATAAGAGATATTAGCGTTAATAAATTTGTTGAAGTTTTGACTGTTAATACCATTGGGCCAGCTTTAGTAGGTAAATATTTCCTGCCTTTACTTAATAAAAAAAACAAAAGCGTTATGGCTTTTTTAAGTGCTAGAGTTGGTAGCATTTCAGATAATAAGCTCGGAGGTTGGTATTCTTATAGAGCAAGCAAAAGTGCTCTCAATCAAGTCATAAAGAATTTTAGCATCGAAATAAGAAGAACAAATTTAAATGCTGTGGTTATAGGACTTCAGCCTGGGACCGTTAAAAGTAAACTTAGCGAACCATTCCAAAAGAATGTTAAAGAGGGCGCTTTAATCTCAGCTGAGGAAAGTGTTACAAAACTTTTTAAAGTAATCGAGGGGTCTTCTAATATTGAAAGTGGTAGCTTGTTGAGCTGGGACGGCCAAGTAATAAAGCCATAGTTAACAATAAAAAAACCCAGCATATAGCTGGGTTTTTAAACAATCTAATAGATTATGTTCCTCGTGATTCAGTAACAGCTGCATGCCATATAATCAAACCAAATAGAATTTTGTTAACAAAGTCAGCAAAATTATAAATGATGTTTAATGACGCAGGGTTAGTTTCACCCACTAAATGACCCATTACATATCCAAGCGGATATACAGCCCAACCAACGATGATAATCCACATCATTGTTTTATATGCAGACTGAACCGCAGGACTTGCTTGTTTAACAGCAACGCCACCTTCACCTGAATACAGAACCTGAATCATATAGATCCATGCTGCCATAGCTATAATAAATGCAACCATAGCACTCATGGCTCCTGACTCACCAAGATAACCGAAGATAAGCATAACTAGCGAACCAACAAATAGTTTAGTGAATAAAGAACTTGCTACATTTGTTACTGCTCTAAGAATTAGATAGAACTCAACAATTAGCAATGGAACGGTTAATAGCCAATCAATATATCTGTATACAATCGGTGAAGTTTGAGTATCCACCCAAACGCCTCTCATGTACATGTAATGCCAAAAAGCAATACCTGTAACAAGACCTGATACAGTTAAAGATGTTTTCCATTTAGAACTTACATTATCTCTTTCAACAAAAAAGAATACTGTTGCAGCCAATAAAGCAGCTGTAACTAGCCAAAAAGATACGCCTGTCATGTCATTTGCTGCTAAATCCCCCGCAGCGAATGATGGCATAGCCATAAGTCCTGTTAACATTAATAAATATTTCATATATAACTCCTCACATATATATAAGCCAAAATTGACTATTTATTTAAAATTCGAAACTTAATAATAGAAAACTAAATATAACTATGCAAGGTAATTATTGAATTAAATTCTTTCTAAAAATTTGCCAAATACTAATTGTTTAGTATTATTCTTATATGAAAGTTGCAATATACCCCGGCTCATTTGACCCAATAACCTTAGGTCATATGGATATTATCGATAGAGGTTGTGTCCTGTTTGACAGGATAGTCGTTGCAGTTGCTCAAAGTGAATCAAAAAAACCTTTATTCTCTCTTGAAGAGAGGGTTAGGCTGGTTAAACAAATCTACAAAGAAAACACTAATGTTGAGGTTGTGGGTTTTCCTCGTCAACTTACTGTTGATCTTGCTCGAGAGCATGGAGCATGTGCAATTATCAGAGGTCTTCGTGCTGTAGCAGACTTTGAATACGAGTTCCAGCTTGCAACAATGAATAGAGCTCTTGCCCCAGATATAGAAAGTATTTTTTTGACCCCTAAAGAAAGTCTAATCTATGTTTCATCAAGTCTTATCAAAGAGATATCTGATCTTAAAGGAGATGTTGCAAATTTCGTTCACCCAATTGTTGAGCAAGCGCTTAAAGCTAAACTAGATAGAACTTAAACCTGGCAGGTGCTGCAATAATAGGTGGCTCTCTGGTTTTGAACAGTCTTCATAATCCTATCATTACAAACCAAGCAATCTTCATCTTCTCGACCATATGCTTTGAGCTTAAACTTAAAATAACCAGCACTTCCATCAGCAGAATAAAAATCTTTCAAGGTTGTTCCTCCAACCTTAATAGCATTTCTAAGGATTTTTTTTATGCATTTTACAAGACTTGCACACTCACCTTCACTTAAACAACATGACTCTTTGAAAGGATTTATTTTTGCCTCAAAAAGACTTTCACATGCATAAATGTTTCCAACACCTACAACATTTTTTTGATTCATTATTAAGCTTTTAATAGGCGCTTTAGATTTACTGCAAATATTAAATAAGTGCGAACCGGTAAATTTTTTTTCTAGCGGTTCTATACCTAGCTTGCTGATTAGAAAGTGAGATTTGATGTCTTTTGCCAGATGAATTGAACCAAACCTTCTAGGATCATTGTAAATAATTTTTTTGTCTTCAAAAAAAAATTCAACATGATCATGTTTTTTAAATTGATTAGAGGTTCTGTCTAAAATTCTTAAACTGCCAGACATACCAAGATGAAGAAGCATAGAGTATGTATCAGATTTAAAAATGATGTACTTAGCCCTTCTAGAAATCTCTTCTATTTGAAAGTTACGAACGATAGCTTCAAAATTCTTATCTATTTTCCATCTTAAATTAGGGTTATTTACCTTAGAAGATTTTATAACCTTTCCTTCAAAATTTGATATTGCTCTTCGGGTTGTCTCTACCTCTGGCAATTCAGGCATAGACTAATTTAGTAGATTATTAATATTAATAATATCTTTGGGGGCTATTGTTCCTGATGCCAACCCTAATCTTAAATTAGCAAGAATATAATCATATTTGGCATTTGCAAGATTCTTTTCAGCACTATATAAATTCTTTTCTGCTTGCAATAAGTCAACAACATTTCTAGTACCAACTTTATAACCAACTTGAGTAGCTTCAAGTGCGCTAGTTGCTGATATTACAGCTTGCTTTTGGGCAGTTACGTTAGCAACAAGTGTTATAACATTCGAATATTGAGATCTTACTTCTTGAATTACAGACCTTTCTGTAAATAAAGTATTTTCAGTAGTTCTATCATATTGCGCATATGCCTGTTTTCTTCTTGAGCTTACAGCACCACCTTGATAAAGAGGCATACTTAATTGGATAGAGTAATTACGCCTTCCAGTCACTGATGGAACAGGTATTCCTTGACCATTGATGCTAAATCCTTCGTAATTATACTGATTTGTCTCAGATTCTGACTCTGTTCCAACAATATTTATTTTTGGCAAATGATTTGAAGCTGCGCTCCTTGCTCCGCTTTTGGCAGCATCTTTTCTTAAATATGCTGATTGAAGTCTATAATTCTTTTTCAATGCAAGTTCAACCCATTTCTCTTTTGATGAAGGGGTTGGAGCTACAATTTCTAGATTTTTACCAAGCTCATCAACACTAAAGACCTCTCTGCCTATAAGAGCATTCAAAGCTTCTCTTGCTGAAAATAAATTGCCTTCTGTACTAATTCTTGCCGCTTTACTTATATCAAATGCCAACTGCGCTTCTTGCACTCCTGTAATTGCAGAAAGGCCAACTTCAAACCTTTGTTTAGCTTGATCTAGCTGTTGCTTAATTGCTTTTTCTTCTGAAATAGCTGCATTTAAATTATCAATTGCTCTTAAAACACCAAAATAAAGCTCTGCTGTTCTCAGTAAAAGATTTTGTTGTTCATAAGCAAAGTCTGCCTCTGCTGCATTTGTTAGCGCCTTTGATTGTTTATAGGAAAACCAGCTATCCAGTCTTAGCAAAGGCTGGGAAATAGTTGCAGATGAAGAAAAAGAATTATAGTTTTGTGTTAATTCTTTATTTTGATAATACTCATTCCAGTTTGTGCTTCCGCTTATAGATACATTTGGTAACAATCCAGCTCTTCCTTGAACAACAATTTCTTTATCAGCTAGGTAGGAGTATTCTGCTGCTCTATATGTAGGATCATTCTCTAATGCTTCATTATATATATCTAAAATATTTTCTGACGATACAATAGGAGAGATCAGCAAGCCAACCAATGTCCAAAGGCTTAATGAGTTGGAAGTTTTTTTTAATTTCATACTAGTATATTAACTCAAATTTAATGTGTGCAGTGTAAACATTTTAATAAATTTTGCAACGTTACCACTCTTAATAATAATATTAAAAATTAACTCACTTATAAAATAATATTATTAATTTCTTAGAGTAGAATATATACAAATAGTTCAATATTAATATTAATAAGGTTTACTAAATTGGCTAACTCATACGACTCTAAAGCAATCGAGGTTCTCTCAGGTCTAGATCCTGTAAAAAAGAGACCTGGAATGTACACGGATACAAATAACCCAAATCATTTAATTCAAGAGGTTTTAGATAACTCAATTGATGAAGCTCTATCTGGGCACTGCTCAACAATTAAAGTAAGTATATTTAAAGATGGCTTCATACAGATTGTTGATGATGGAAGAGGCATGCCAGTAGATATTCATCCTGAGCATAAAGTTTCTGGAGTTGAGCTAATAATGTGCAAGCTTCATGCAGGCGCTAAATTCTCAGGTGATGAATATAATTTTTCAGGAGGCCTTCATGGTGTTGGAGTTTCAGTTGTAAACGCTCTTTCAGATGAGCTGGAAGTAAAGATTAGAAGGGATTCAAAAGAGTACAGCATATCCTTTAATAATGGCGATAAAAGCAAAGAGTTACATCAGATAGGCGAAGTGGGATCAAGAAATACTGGAACAACCATAAAATTTAAACCCAACCCGAAATATTTTGAAACTATTGAAGTTCAACTAAAACATCTTAAGCATTTACTAAAAGCAAAAGCTGTTTTATGTCCAGGCTTAACAATTGATTTCTTTTTTGAAAAAAAATCTGAAAGAGAAAGATGGTTTTATGAAGATGGTCTTAAAGGATATCTTTTAGAATCATCAGAGGGCGCTGATCTTATTCTTGATGAATCTATTCTTTGCGCTAAACCAAGCAATAATCAAGAAGTTGAGTTCGTTGTTAACTGGTCCCCAAGAACTCTAAAAGATAGGCTTGATGAAACTTATGTAAATTTAATTCCGACTTCTCAAGGCGGATCGCATTTAAATGGTTTTAAGTCAGGTCTTTTAGAAGCTGTAAAAGAATTTTGCGAATATAGAAATCTTCTTCCTAAGGGCCTGAAGATAAATGCTGAAGATGTTCTCTCCAATGCTTTCTTTGTTGTTTCATCAAAACTACAGAATCCTCAATTTGCAGGACAAACAAAGGAAAGGCTCGATTCAAAAGATCATATGAGCTTTGTCTCAAATACAACAAAAGATGCATTAAGCATATGGTTCAATACTAATACCGAGGAAGGAGAGAAGATAGCTGATTTGGCAATATCTTCTGCACAAGTTAGAGCTAAGGCTTCAAAAGTTGTGGAAAGAAAAAAAACTTTTAAAGGTCCGGCACTTCCTGGAAAACTTTCTGATTGTAATAGCGAAGATCTAAATGAAACAGAACTATTTCTTGTGGAGGGTGACTCTGCTGGAGGCTCTGCAAAGCAAGCCAGAGAAAGATCCTTCCAAGCCATCATGCCCTTGAGAGGAAAAATTTTAAATACCTGGGATTTAGAAAGTACTGAAATTATAAAATCTCAAGAGATAAAAAATCTATCTACTGCTATAGGCGTCATGCCCGGAAATGATGATATTTCAGGATTAAGATATGGAAAAATTTGTATTTTAGCTGATGCTGACTCAGATGGATTACATATAGCAACATTACTTTGCGCTTTATTTTTGAGACATTATAAAACCTTGGTGCAACAAGGAAGAATTTATGTATCGATGCCACCGCTTTATAGAATTGATTGTGGCAAAGAAGTAGCCTATGCACTAGACGACTCTCAAAGAGAGGAAATAGTAGCTGCTTTAAAGTCTAAAAAAGGCAAGCCAAAAATAAATATTCAAAGATTTAAAGGCCTTGGAGAAATGAATCCATCTCAACTGAGAGAGACAGTGATGGACCCCCAATCAAGACAGTTAGTTAATTTATCAATAAGCTCTTCTGATAATGCAAATTCTGTTATGGATTTGTTATTAAGTAAGAAAAGAGCTCCAGACAGGAAAGAGTGGCTTGAAAAAAAAGGCTCTCTAGCGGAAGTAAAATAATATGAAAAAGATCGAATCTATTAGCTTAAAAAAATACGCAGAAGACTCTTATCTTAATTACGCCATGTATGTAATTCTTGATAGAGCTTTGCCAAATATAGGAGATGGCCTAAAGCCAGTTCAAAGAAGAATTTTATATGCTATGTCTGAACTTGGTCTTGATGCTGGGTCTAAATACAAGAAATCTGCAAGAACTGTTGGAGATGTTATTGGCAAATTTCATCCTCACGGCGATAGTGCTGCATATGAAGCAATGGTATTGATGGCACAAAACTTTTCATTTAAATATCCTTTTGTAGACGGCCAGGGCAATTGGGGCTCTCAAGATGATCCAAAATCATTTGCAGCAATGCGATATACAGAATCAAAATTAACAAAATTTGCAAATTTATTAATTAAAGAACTTAAATCTGGAACTGTAGATTGGCAACCAAATTTTGATGGTTCTCTGTTAGAGCCTATAATTTTCCCAGCAAAACTTCCCTCTATCTTGCTCAATGGAACTTCAGGTATAGCAGTTGGAATGGCAACGGATATTCCCTCTCATAATATAAATGAAGTTATAGACTCAACTATTTATTTATTAGAAAACCCTAAAGCTGAGTTAAATGATATTCTTCAAATTGTGAAAGGTCCCGACTTTTCAAATAACTCCCCACTCATTGCAAGCCAGGAAGAGCTAAATGAAATTTATACAACAGGTAGGGGCGGTTTTAAAATTCAAGCCCAATGGGCTCAAGTAAAAAATCAAATTATTATCAACGCTCTTCCATATCAAGCCTCTGGATCAAAAATTTTAGAACAGATAGCCGATCAAATGCTTAAAAAGAAGATTCCCATGGTAGTGGATTTAACCGACGAAGGCGACCATGAAGAGCCAGTAAGACTAGTAATTACTTTAAAATCTAATCGAGTGATAGCTGAAGATGTCATGAACCATCTCTTTGCGTCTACTGATCTTCAGAAAAACTACAGAGTTAATATGAATTTGATAGCATTAAGTGGAGGGCCTAAAGTATTTTCTTTAATAGAGCTCTTAAAAGAATGGATTACCTTCAGAAAAGAGACTGTTGTTAGGAGGCTTGAGCATAGACTAGATCAGGTAAATGATAGATTACATATTTTAGAGGGCCTATTAGCTGTCTATCTGAATATTGATGAAGTCATAAAAATTATTAGAGAATCAGACGAACCTAAAAAAGAAATTATTTCAAAATTTGATCTATCTGAAATTCAAGCAAACGCAATTTTAGATATCAAGCTTAGGCAGTTAGCAAAACTTGAGCAAATTAAGCTTGAAGATGAGAGAGGCATTTTAGCAAAAGAGCAAGATGAAATTGAAACAGTTCTGTCTTCAAAAGCTAGACTGAAAACTTTAATTAAAAAAGAGTTAATTGAAATTAAGGACGAGTTTGGCGAGGAAAGAATCTCTCCAATCAAAGAATCATCAAATGCAAAGGTATTTTCTGAGGAGGAAACTTTAATAACTGAACCAATAACTGTTGTCTTATCTAAAGCTGGATGGATTAGAAGTGCTAAAGGCCATGAAATTGACCCTTCTTCGCTTAATTACAGGGGTGATGATGAGCTTCAGGATTTCTCAAGAGGTAAAAGCAATCAAATTTCAGTATTTATGGATTCAAGCGGTAAAGTATTCTCAATACCAAGCCACTCATTGCCATCTGCCAGAGGCATGGGTGAACCAATCTCAGGAAGGGTGACAGCAGAATCTGGAGTAAGCTTTATTTCATCTATTGTTGGAGATCTCGAGGATAGATATATTTTTACAAACTCTGCAGGCTATGGATATATCTCTGAATTTAGCAATACAGTATCTAATAAAAAAACTGGTAAAGCTTTTATGAAAGTTCCTGATGGAGCTCGTTTGATTAAAGCTCAGAAATTAAAATCTAAACATAAATATATTGCGGCAGTATCAAATATTGGAAAGTTACTTATTTTTGAGATTGATGAACTCCCAACCCTACCTAAAGGAAAGGGTAATAAAATTATAAATATTCCCACTGCAAAATTTAAAACCAAAGATGAGTTTATGATTGACGTTCAACTTCTTGCTGAAGATAGTAATCTCGTAGTGCATTATGGGAGCAAATCAAGATCTTTACCATTCAAAGATTGGCAGCATTATATTTCCTCAAGGGCGAAAAGGGGTAATATATTAGCGGGACATCTAAAACGAGTGGAGGCGATATCAGAAGAGGAAAAATCTAAAGAGCTAGAATCTGAGTAAGAGTTTTTTTAAATACTTGCATCGATTTTTCTATAAGCATATCTTCGATTATAAGGCTTGGTGAGAATCTCACCGTATCCATATTTGCTTTTAAAATCATTAACCCATTTTTATGGCATGCAATAATAAGCTCATCAACTTTTATATTGGAATCCTTTGCAAAAGTTACACTTAACCATAGGCCCATAGATTTAACTTCACTAAATATATTTAAATCATTATTTATTTCTTTAAGTAATTCTAAAAACAACTTTTCTTTCTTTTTTACTGCATTAAGAAAAGATTTTTTTGAAATTATATCTACAACCTTTTCTCCAACAGCACAAGCAATAGGGTTTCCTCCAAATGTACTTCCATGCAATCCTGGAGTCATTGCAGATGAAACTTCGTTTGTAGTTAAAATACCACCCAAAGGCAAGCCATTTGCAATACCTTTTGCAAAGCAGACTATATCTGGTTTTATTTTAAACTGTTCATAAGCAAATAAGCTTCCGGTTCTACCTACTCCTGATTGAACCTCATCAATAATTATTAAAGCCCTATGCTTTTTTGCTAACCTAGTTATTTCAGCTATAAATTTAACATTTGCAGGTGTAATACCAGACTGCCATTGCACGACCTCAAGAATAATTGCAGAAGTATCATCTGAGATAACTTTTTCTAAATTTTCAATTGAATTATATTCATGACTTTTTATCCCTTTTGGCAGTGGTCCAAAACCATCATTAAGAGCCTTTGAATGAGCTAGAGTTATGCCCATAATAGTTCTTCCATGAAATGAAGTTGTAAAAGATACAATCTCATTTTTATTAGAATTGAATTTTTTTGTAGAGTACTTTCGAGCAGTTTTAATGGCTGCTTCGATAGCTTCAGCTCCAGAATTTGAAAAAAATACCTTTTCTCCAAAAGTAAAATTACATAATTTTTTAGCCAATGTTACAGATGGCTCATTGATGTATAGATTTGATAGATGCCATAGACTTTTTGATTGTTTTGAAACTATATTATTTAGTTCTGCATTGCTATGGCCAAGACTGGTAACTGCTATGCCTGCGGTAAGATCAATAAATTTATTCCCATTTGTGTCCCAAACAAGCGACCCCTTAGCTTTTTTAACAACAAAATCAGCAGGCATATAAAATGGCACTATATAATGATCATACTGATTTATTATTCTCATATATTTATTGTACCGTGGTTATAGTTAAAACAATTAATGAAGACAGCTATTTAATAGATATAAGCCCCAACTCATCTTTAAATGGATTGGCTAGGCTTGTATTCTTATTAAGTATTTCTTTGGTCTGTATTGGAATTGCAACAGTCTTTTTTTTTCTTGGAGCAGTTTTGATACTCCCATTTGCTGGCCTCGAAATCATAATTTTATTAATAGCATTCTATTTAAACTTTAATTGGAGTCGCCAAAGGCAAAAGATTTTTATATCTCAAGATCTAGTTCTAATTCAAAAAGGTAGAAAAAAAATTGAATACAGCTGGCAGGAATTTAGAACTTTTACCTCATTTCTTGTGGACAAGAACTCTGATGAAATAACAAAATTATGCTTTAGGTCAAAAGGAATAGACGTAGAGGTTGCAGAATTTTTAAATCAAGATGATAAAAAGATTTTGCAAGAAGAAATTAGTGAAATTATTGACAAACTAAATAACTAAATTTTCCAAGGCCTTAGCTTCTTTTTTGCAAGTTCAAGTTTTAAATTCTTAATATCAGGCACACCATTTTTAAAATAAGTCTTAGCCTCTCCTTTTATTAAAGGCTGAAAATATTCAATCCCTTTTTTTGTTATGCCAAAACCATTTTTTGTTATGAAATTTTTCGGTAATTTTTTCTCTAAATTAGCAATTTTTGATAGTGGTGCAGGTTCAACAATCCATTTATATGATTTTGTTGGCAACCGTTTAATTACAGGCATCATTCCATTCATGCCCTCAACTGCATATCTTACAGCATATTTTCCAACAGCTTGAGCATGATCTAGATCGGTTTGTGATGCTATATGTCTTGCACTTCTTTGAAGATAATCTGCAACAGCCCAATGATTTTTCATTTTAAGATTTTTAGAAATTAGGTTAGAGATAAATGGTGCTACTCCGCCAAGTTGTGCATGCCCAAAAGCATCTTTAGTATCTGACTCTGCAAGAAAACTCCCTTTATAATTTTTAACGCCCTCAGATACGACAACAACACAATACCCTTCATTTTTAACATTATTCCTAACTTCATCTAAAAACCTTTTCTGATTAAACGTTATTTCTGGAAGAAGGATAATATGTGGGGCATTCTGATGTTCATTTTTTGCAAGAACACTTGAAGCTGCCATCCATCCTGCATGCCTACCCATAACCTCGAGTATAAAAACTTTTGTAGATGATTCTGACATTGACTGAACATCTAAAGACCCTTCTAATGTTGAGGTGGCAATATATTTTGCAGCCGAACCAAATCCAGGACATGAATCTGTTATAACTAAATCATTATCAACAGTTTTAGGAATAGCTATGCATGTAAGCTCATATCCCATTTTTTTGCTTATTTTTGAAACCTTTAGAGCAGTATCTGCTGAGTCATTTCCGCCGTTATAAAAAAAATAACCAATGTTATGAGCTTTAAAGACTTCTATTAATCTCTTGTATTGCTCAATATCAGTTTCTATGTCTTTTAACTTAAATCTACAAGATCCAAATACACCTCCAGGTCTATAAGTGAGAGATTTAATTCCAGCAGGCGTCTCCTTTGATGTATCAATAAGCTCTTCTCGCAAGGCTCCCAGAATACCGTTTTTACCAGCAAATACTTTACCAATTTTGTTTTTATGATTTTTAGCTTCAAGTAGAAGGGCTCCGGCTGTTGCATTTATAACCGCTGTAACTCCTCCAGATTGAGCATAAAACGCATTCTTTTTCATAAAACTGACCCTTGCATTTAAAATTTAAAACATCCAAAGTATTATAACCATTATGAGAATACATATTCTAGGCATATGCGGAACCTTCATGGGAGGCATTGCGCATATTTTAAAAGATTCAGGTCATGAAATTTCAGGCTCCGATCTCCAATTTTACCCACCAATGTCCGATCAGCTTAACGAGTCTGGAATTGAGCTTATTTCTGGGTATGAAATAGAGTCATTGCCAAATGCAGACTTATACATAATTGGAAATGCTCTTTCTAGAGGAAACCAATCTGTAGAACACATACTTGAAAATAAACTTCCTTTTAAATCTGGCCCAGAAATCCTTGGAGAAATGCTATCTAAAAAAAATGTCATTGCAGTTTCAGGTACTCATGGTAAGACAACAACCTCATACATGCTATGCCATATTTTTTTATCACAAGGGAGAGACATTGGTTATTTAGTTGGAGGCATTTCTAGCTCAACTGATAAATCTGCACATCTTGGAAAAGATCCTATTTTTGTTGTTGAAGCTGACGAGTATGACTCAGCATTCTTTGACAAAAGATCAAAATTTATTCACTACAAGCCATCTACTCTTGTTATCAATAATATTGAATTTGATCATGCAGATATTTTTAGAGATCTTGAAGATATAAAAAAACAATTCCATCACTTAATTAAAACGATCCCTAGCTCAGGAAATATAATTTTCTATAATGATAATAAGAATATTATCGATGTTCTAAGCCGTGGTGTTTGGTCTAATGAAGTCCCAATAAATAACTCCGATATAAGTTTAGACTCAATAAGCAAAAATCTCATAATATCAGGACAAAAGTATTATCTTGGCGACCTTCCTTTAATTGGCGAGCACAATCTTCAAAATTATTCATCTGCAATTCTTTGCGCATATAAAAATGGTGTCCCTATAGATGATGCCATTGAGAGTCTTAAAGGTTTTAAAGGTGTCAAAAGGAGGCTTGAATCAAAAGGCGAATATAATAATATTAAAATATTTGATGATTTTGCGCATCACCCAACTGCTATTAAATATACATCAGATGCTATTCATAAGAATTTTAAAAATAAAAAAGTACTAGCTATTGTTGAGCTTGGTTCCAACACTATGTCCGGAGGTTATCATGGCAATGATATTTTTGAGGCTTCAAAAGCCTTAACTAAAACTATTTGGATTGATCACAAAGAAAGCATGCCAAGCAAAGATCATAAAGATGAAATATTCAATTCTCTAGATGAGTCTCTTAAGTTCATAAAATCATGTATTTACGAATATGATATTATTTTAATAATGACAAATAAAGATAGTTCTAAAATCTACAATCCATTAATTGCATACCTTGAAAAAAACTAACGTACCAATATTTCCCCTAAAATCTGTTGCCCTTCCAGGAAGTATTCAGTCACTGCAAATTTTTGAACCTAGATATGTCAACATGATAAAAGAGTCTTTAAAATCAGAAAGCGGTTTCGTAATTGCTTTTTTTGATAAGGGAGATATTAAGAATAATATATTGATTTCAAAAAAAGGATCTTATGTAAAAATAATAGACTTCAATAACCTTCCGAATGGACTGCTTGGAATAACAGTAAAATCTGAATATAAAGTAGCTATTAATAATATATGTCAGCTAGAAGATGGATTAAATATTGGAGATGTTGAAGCAATGGTTGATCCTGAAGTAGACGATCAGGCCATCCTCGCAGAATATCCAGAGTTTATAAATATTCTTACTCAAATAATGAAACATCCAAAAGTTATTGAGATGCCCATTGAGGTAGATTTTGATTCAGCTGACTCAATTGCGTATCACCTTGGAGGACTAATACCTTTAACATCCGAAGAAAAGCAAAGCTTGTTAGAGGCATTTGATGCATCTCAACGCTTTGCTATTTTATCTAAATGCATTGAAAGGATGAATGATCAATAATTTTTTTAGTTAAGTTTAATTTTTTCGACATTAGATTTTATTCTTATCCAATTTACACCTTTTCTAACAGTGTTAATTTTTATAATTTTTTTCTCTAAATCAAATTTCTTCGGATAATCGCTCATCATCAAACCAATGAGGATCATGAGAATTCCTTGACCAGGCAAAACTAAAGCCAACAACCCAATGGCGATAAAGATGTAACCAATAATATTTTTAAAGATTTTATAAAAAACCCACAATAAAATAGAGCTATCTCTTAATGCAGAAACTCTTTTTTTATTAATAAAGTAATCTGATGGAATGGCTATAATGAACAGCCTTAATCCAACTATGCTAAATATAAAAATAAGCACTGAGATGATGCCAAGGTAGAAAAGTATATAACTATTGTTTTCTAGCCAAACATATAAAAAATTTAAACCATAAATTTCCAAATTTACTTATCTTTTTATTTTAATTTAATTTAGTATATCTTAAGATTACATAAATTATATATAACTAGCTTTGTCAAAAAATAAAATCATAAATGTTTGTCTGAAATCCTTAGAAAATAGCAAGGCACTTGATGTATTGTCCCTTGATATTAAGGGCATATCATCTTTTGCTGATAAAATTATAATAGCTACTGCAAATTCAAACAGACATGCAAAATCTATCTCTAATAAGCTAATTGAAGAAGTTAAAGAAAATAATTTTGAAATATTAGGAAGTGAGGGCACGGCAGACTCTGGTTGGATACTTGTTGACTGCGGGTCTGTTGTAATAAATCTTATGAGATCTGAAACCAGAGAGTTTTATGATTTAGAGGGGCTATGGGGGGAGAATACCTTGCTTTCAAATAACACTTGAATGCTTTTTAATATAATAAGCGTATCAAATAAATTATCTAAATGGGAATCAGATGGAATAGATGCTTACAAGAAGCAACTTCCAAAGCATGTCTCTCTTAAATTTGAAAATATTAAAGGGCAGCAGCATCCCAAAAGATCTATCTCTGAAATTAAATCTTTAGAATCAAAATTAATATCTTCAAGACTTAAAGAAGATTCATTCAACATTGCTTTTGACATTAAAGGCAAGGAGCTCGATAGCATTCAGTTTAGTCACCTCATTAAAGAGTGCTTTGAAAAGAATAAGATAACTAATTTTTTAATTGGAGGATCATTTGGCCTGTCAAAAGAAATTATTAATTCATCAGATGTGGCTATTTCAATTTCAAAGATGACCTTCCCGCACAGACTATTTAAAATCTTATTAGTTGAACAGATTTATAGATCTTTCTCAATTATAAATAATTCCCCTTATCACAAATGATCGATATAGAAGACCGATTTATCGAAAAAAGAATTTTTAAAAATAGACTAATCCTTATCTATCTCTTCTTTGGATTTTTATTTTCAGCCTTTATTTATCGAACATATACCCTTCAAGTTTATAGTTATTCAAGCTATGAATCAGCATCCATAAAAAACAAAACAAGGTCAATCCTGGTTCAGCCAAAAAGAGGCATAGTCTATGATAGAAATGGAAATATTTTAATTAATAATGTTCCTAGCTACGACTTAATTATTCAACCCTCAAAAATAGATAATATTAGTAAATATCTTGAAAGATTAAATAATGTTATTTTGATCGATCAGGATGAGCGAGACTATGTATTAGAACAATTCGATAACAAATCTACATACAACAGAGAGCTTGCTGTAAAAAGAGCTCTATCAGAAGAAGAAATAGCTAGATTTGAAGTAAGGAACTATCTTTTCCCCGAAGCTTTAATAGATAAAAGATATAGAAGAGAGAGCGAATACCCATATTTATTTTCACATGTGCTGGGTTTTGTTGGAGCTGCAGAAAATGAAACAATGTCTGAGATTTTAACCACGCAAGATAAATTCCCAGGAGAAACATTATTTAAATATGCAAATGGATACTTAATAGGAAAAACAGGAATTGAGAATACTTATGATAATTCTTTGAGAGGTTCTTTTGGCGAAAAGATCTTTGAAGTAGATGCAAGAGGGAAGCTCCTCAAGCAAATAGATTTTATTGAGCCTACAGATGGTTTAGATATGTTTACATCCTTAGACTTAGAAGCTCAAAAAGTTGCCTTTGAGGCAATGGATGGAAGAAAAGGAGCAGTTGTGGTTGTAGAAATAGAAACTGGTTCAATTATTACATATTTAAGCTCTCCTTCATTCTCCATTAATCAAATTTCAAATGGCATATCTTCAGTAAATTTTGAAAAACTTATCGAAGATAAAGCTAAGCCTTTCTTTGACAGAGCTTCTCAGGGACGTTATTCACCAGCATCAACAATTAAACCTGCAATTGGTCTTTATGGATTACAGAGTGGAATTATCAATTGGGACTATACAATTGATGACCCTGGTTTTTTTGTATTACCTGAAGATCAAAGAATCTACCGGGGATGGAAAAAGGGAGGGCACGGAAATATCAATCTTGAGAATGCATTAATAGAAAGCTCCAATACTTTCTTTTTCTCTTTAGCATATCAATCTGAAATAAAGGATCTTATTGATCATTTATCAAACTTTGGTTTTGGAAGAAATATTTGTGTGGACTGCTTCAACCCCGGAAAGGGTTTATTGCCAAGCCCTGAATGGAAAATGAACAACTTAAATTTTGGATGGTTTAAGGGCGATTCAGTGAATTTAGGAGTTGGTCAGGGTTACTTAAGTGCAACACCAGTGCAACTAGCTTTTTACAGCGGACTATTGAGTAAGAAGGGCTCATTAAAAAAACTATCCTTAATTAATGATAATGTTGGAAAAGAAACTATAGTTTTACCTATGACAAATATTACAAGTAAAGACTGGGATAAAATTCATGAAAGCATGATAGGAGTTATTGAAAATCCTAAAGGGACAGCAAAAAGATTAAAAAACCTTAAGTCATATAATATAGCTGCAAAATCAGGAACTGTTGAATTAGTAAGTCTTGACAGCAAAGAAGACTATGAACTTGTTAGACAAGATATTTTAAAGAGAGATCATGCCATTATGATTGCATTTGCACCAATGCCCAATCCTAAATATGCCATCAGTGTTGTTATTGAAAATGCTGAAAGTGGAGGTTCTGTTGCTGGTCCCGTTGCAGTTAAAGTTCTTAATTCACTTATTAAAGAATGAAACAAGCTTCATTTAAAAGATTTACAATTTTTTTCGATCAATACTTATTTATTGCAATCACTTTGCTCTCAGTAATGGGGTTGTTCTTTTTATATAGCGCATCACAAGGCAATATTAATGTTGTTATGAAGCAGTCAATCTTTGTAGGATTTGGTATATTTTTAATGTTTATATTAAGTCAACCAGATCCAGATATTTATAAGATATTATCTAGAGTCTTTTTGATAACCTCTTTAATCTTAGTTTTAATAACGATTCTTGTTGCTAAAGAAATTAATGGGGCAAAGCGCTGGCTAGATTTAGGTGTGTTCACTCTTCAGCCATCAGAGCTAGTTAAGATAGCGCTTCCAATATATCTTGCTGCATATTTATTTGAAAAACCTATACCCATAGATCTAAAAAATACTTTTAAAAGCTTATTAATTATTGCTGTTTGTTTTCTTTTAATTGCTCGCCAACCAGATCTTGGTACTAGCTTAGTTGTATCAATGGCAGGTGTCTATATTCTATTCTTTGCTGGCCTTAGCTGGAAATTTATCGGATCCTCCATCATAGTATTTCTTATATCTCTGCCATTTCTATGGAATAATTTTCTTCAACCATTTCAACAACAAAGAATATTAACTTCACTAGATCCAAGCGCTGATCCTTTTGGCAGTGGATGGAATATAACCCAATCTAAGATAGCCATAGGTTCTGGTGGAATTTCTGGAAAGGGTTTTGAGGCTGGCTCTCAATCTCACTTAGACTTTTTACCTGAAACAGAAACAGACTTTATTTTTGCTGTAATAGCAGAAGAATTTGGTTTCATTGGAGTTTGCATTCTCTTATCCATATATATGTTTATTTTTTTAAGATGCATGTATTTAGCTTTCAATGCTAGAGATAGATTCTGCAGATTAACAATTGGCGGATTAAGCTTGATATTTGCCTCAACTTTATTTATTAATTTAGCTATGGTAACTGGATTGATACCTGTTGTTGGAATGCCACTTCCATTTATAAGTAAAGGTGGATCATCTTTATTATCATTTTACATTGCTTTTGGGATTATAATTTCAATGGCCTCTCATAAAAAACTAATGCAACGATGAAAAAAATTATACTAATTCTTATATCCATATCTTCATATCATGTTGAATCAAGCTACTTAAACAATGATGATTCAATCGCTATTATCGATAAACTGGTTAATACACACGGATTTGAAAAAACCTACGTTGAAAAAGTCTTATCAAATGCCCAAAAACAACAAAAAATAATTGACTCCATATCTAAACCTGCAGAATTTACATGGACTTGGGATAGATACAAAAAATTATTTATTGAAGAAAAGAGAATAAAAAATGGTAAAAAATTTATTGCTGATAACCTAAAAACTTTAGAACGAGCTGAAAAAACTTATGGCGTTCCAAAAGAGATTATTACAGCAATACTTGGAGTTGAAACCAGATATGGAAAGATTATGGGGAGCTATCGAGTCATTGATAGCTTGGCAACATTGAGTTTTGACTATCCAAGGCGTGAAAGTTTTTTTAGAAGAGAGCTAATAGAATTTTTTCTTTTAACTAGAGAAAATAATATAGATATAACATCAGCTAAAGGCTCTTATGCTGGCGCCATGGGGTATGGTCAATTCATATCATCAAGTTATAGAGCTTATGCTGTAGATTTCAATGGAGATGGCAGTGCTGATCTTTTTAACTCTGTAGATGATGCAATTGGAAGTGTGGCAAATTATTTATCTGTTCACGGTTGGAAGGAAGAGGGGTCAATTATTAAAGAGGTAGATATAAATAATGTAAGAAAGAATTATATTCCTGATGAAAAGCTTACTAAATTTATTTCTTTGAGGTTCAAAGAAGGCGAAAAAGAACTTTTTTTTATTGGAGATGATAACTTTATTGCAATAACTAAATATAATATTAGTCACTTTTACGCTATGGCTGTATATTATTTATCTGAAGAGCTAAAAATATGAAAAACCTACTTTTAATATCCACAATACTTTTATCATCATTTGCTCAGTCTCAAAGCTTTGTTCCAGACTCGCCTCCATTAGACGTTAAGAGTTATATTCTTCTTGAACCAAATACTGGGACAGTAATTGCTGAGTTCAATTCTGAAAACCCAATTGAGCCGGCCAGCATGACAAAAATTATGACAAGCTATGTTGTTGCTGATCAAATATCTAATGGTCTAATATCGCCTGAAGATGATGTCTTAATTAGCGAGAAAGCATGGAAAATGCAAGGATCTAAAACTTTTATTGAGGCTGGCAAACGAGTAAAAGTTTCAGATTTGCTCAAGGGAATAATGATTCAGTCTGGCAATGATGCATCAGTAGCAATAGCTGAGTATGCTGGAGGCACGGAAGAAGGTTTCGTAGATCTAATGAATGCATATGCAGCTTCGCTTGGAATGAATAATACCCTTTTTCAAAATGCTACTGGACTACCAAATGAAAATCACTTTTCGTCAGCAAAAGATTTAGCAAACCTAACTTCAAATTACATCAATAAATTTCCAGAAGAATACTCACTTTATAAAGAAAAACAGTTTACCTTTAATAATATAAAGCAGTTAAATAGAAATAAATTATTATGGCGTGATGAATCAGCAGATGGTGTTAAGACTGGTCATACGGATGCAGCTGGATATTGTCTTGTTGGATCTGCTAAAAGAGGAGGCATGAGGTTAATCACTGTTGTCGCTGGGAGCAGCTCTGACAAGGATAGATTTTCTGATACACAAAGATTATTGGAATATGGTTTTAGATTCTTCGCCACTCAAAAAGTAATTTCTGCCGATCAACAACTTAAAGAAATTTCAATTTGGGGAGGGCTAACTGATTCGCTAAAGATAGGAGTCCTAAATGATGTTTCCTTGACACTGCCAAGAACTTCTTTCAAAGATCTCCAAATAAATTATAAGCATAGAAATAATATTCAGGCACCTGTAAAAAAAGGCGAGCTTATTGGCTCACTGGAAATTGTTAGTGGTAGTGAAGTGGTTTATTCAGAGAATCTGATTGCCTTAGAAAGTATTGATTCTAAAGGTTTTTTTGGAAGGATATGGTCTAAATTTGTTCTGTGGATAATGGGCTTATTTGGATTTAATGATAATGGATCAGATTAAAGCGGTCTATCAAGGCAATTTTGATTTATTAGAAAATATTCAAGTTTCTCCTCTTAGTAGAGCTTATACTTTCTCTGATAGTATTTACGAAGTCATACCTTTTTTTGATGAGAATATTATTTATTTTGATCAGCATATTACTAGGCTTAAAAGAAGTGCGAATGCTGTAGACATTGATATAGATCCCTCCATTGCCTCCAATGAAATATTACAACTTATAAAGTCATGCGAATTCAAAAGCGGGTATGTTTACTACCAAATTTCTCGAGGAGTGGATCAAATAAGAAATCATTTATACAAGAATGATATTGAAATTGAATATTTTGGTTATGTTAAGGATCACGACTTCATAAATAAAAAATTTAAAGTTTTAGTTTGTGACGATATTAGATGGGGAAGATGCGATATTAAATCAACCTCACTTCTAGCAAATACTCTAATGATGAATCAAGCATCTCAAAAGGGTTGTAATGAAATTATTATGCATAAATTTGGAAGTATTACCGAAGCGGGCGCTTCAAATATCTTCTTTATCAATAACGATATAGTTTGCACACCTAAGTTAAATAATAATATTCTTCCAGGCATTACTAGGGGTATGTCAATTGAGATCTTTAAAAGAAATGGCATTGAAGTAATGGAAGGTGATTTTAGTCTTGATACTCTTTCTGGAGCTTCTAAAATTTGGCTTACCAGCTCAACTAAGGGGATGGCCGAAGTTTGTGATATTGAAAATCTTGCAAATGATATCAAAGATCAAAATGCTCTTTTTAATGAATGTAAATCAGTTTTTAATAAAGAATTTTTTAGCCTCTAGCTAATTCAATAATTAAATCATTCAACCTTTCCCAAAAATTTGCTTTGTTAATGCCTTTATTTGACAAGTCTAATTGAAAGACTTTTTTTTGAAAATTAATCATTTCTTTAAGCTCAAATCGATTCATTAAAGCTCTATAGCCACCAACTTTATTGTTCCAAACACCCAGTTTGAGTAGTGCCGCATCAGGCCTTGATGACTGCATTGCAGATGTTGAATTATTTATGATCTTACCAACCACCCAAACCAATAATGCCGCATAGTGGCTCTCAAGTTCTCTTATTGAGTTAACTATCCTAATAGCACCCTTTACATCACCTTTAATAATCTTATCTTCTAATTCAAATGGCATAAACTCAGCTTGGTCCTTAATAGAGGTTTCACCGATACCTTCCTCAGACAAGCTTACCAATTTAAGAAGTTTTATTTCATTTTGCTGAGCTACAAGATTGCCCGAACCTAACGCAGAAATCTTGTTTACTAGATCAGACCTCTTTGAACCATCAATAAAATTTAATTGCTGTTTTAACCAAATCTTTTCTTCAAATGATTTAAGTTTTTTAGATTCAATGATTAGGGCAATTTCATCTAGATTCTTAAACCATTTTAAAGAGCTACTTACCTTTTCAACATGAGAATCAATAATGATGGCAAGATCATCTCTTGATTTTATATGCTCCATATTACCTATTGACTGAATTGATTCAGTTATTTTTCCCTTGGTATGTGATATCTCTATTATCATCTTTGATGAAAAAAGAGAGCCACCCACATTTTCAGCAATAACTTTATCTATTTGGTCTATTTCTTTATCTTTAACAATTTTTTTTTCATTAAAACCCTGTTCAGCAAGATGTTTTTTTATAGAATCTTTTGCATTATTTTTTAAGACTATCTCAGGGCCAAAGAGAAAAAAAATATTAATGCCTTTATCAATATATTTTTGATATGACAGACCATCACATTTCAATTAAGTTTACCTCAAGCATTATTTGGTCAATTAAATCATTTTCCATCTGATTTTTCAGAAACTCCACAGTTTCATTTTGCGAAAAGGGGTTAAGTTCATTTGTTTTATATCTCCTCATTATTAAAAAATCCTTATTTTTAATAATGCCATTTTTTGAACTTATCAAAATATTTACTTTAAGTTTTAACTCTCCCTCAAGAGATCTTATTGCAATTCCGCCATAAACCTCATATTTTTTAAAATCATAATCATTAATCCGCACCTCTAACGCTCCAGATTTTTCATAGTTTTGTATGGCGAGTAGCTTTACTTTTAAACTATTTGGTAAATCTTGAGTGATAACAAAATTTGTTTTTATATTTGAATTCTTAAGAGGCATAAATCCACAACCATACAATGCCGCCAGTACTAGTGGAAAAATAAATAGATATTTTTGTTTTGAAAACATTACTAGATATTCTATATCACAAAATTAATAATCTTTTCTTTGATGTAAATAACTTTTCTTATAGTTTGATTTTCTATATTTGCTTTAATGTTTTCAACAGCCTTAGCAGTGCTTTCTATTTCTTCTTGGGAAAGAGTTTTTTCAATCTCAACCTTCCCCCTAACTTTGCCATTTACTTGAATTACAAGCTGAAAGCTTTCAGCTTCCATTAGAGTTTTATCTGCAAATGGCCAAGAAGAATCAATTCTACCAAGCGAACCATCTGTGAAATTATTCCATAAATATTCTGAAACATGCGGTGCTATTGGATGAATTGCCTTGAGAATAAAAATAATTGTTTCATTTAAACAAAAAATTTCAGCTTCACTTGGATTATCTCTTTTAAATGATTCAGGTATTGAGTTAAAAAGTTCCATAATGGCTGCAATTGCAGTGTTGAATGAATGTCTTGTTTCATAGTCATTCATAATTTTAAGAATAGAGGTATGCGCTTTCCTTCTCAAATCTTTCTGATTCTTATTTAAAGATTGCGGCTCATCAATTATTTTATATTTGCGACCATTAATTAGGTGCCATAGTTTCTTTAGGAACCTTGAAGATCCCTCAACAGAAGACTCAGACCATTCAAGGCTTTGCTCTGGAGGTGAAGTAAACATCATATACAGTCTGACAGTATCTGCTCCATACTTATCAATATATGCCTGAGGGTCGACAGTATTCCCTTTAGACTTTGACATCTTTGCACCATCTTTTAAAACCATGCCCTGAGTTAGAAGCTTTTTAAATGGTTCATCACCATTTACAAGACCAATATCTCTTAATGCCTTATGAAAAAATCGTGAGTAAAGTAAATGAAGAATGGCGTGCTCAATACCTCCAATATATAAATCAACAGGTAACCAATAATTAGAATTTTTATCAAATGCTTGATCATTATTATCCGCAGATGGGAATCGCGCATAGTACCAAGATGAATCCATAAATGTATCAAAAGTATCTGTTTCTCTCTTATAGCCTTCTTTAGAGTTGATGAACTCATTATTTTGACTTAATGGAATTGGCCCAGAGCCCATAGGAAGTTCGGGAAGTTCAACAGGCAACTCACTCTCATCAACTAGAGATGGAATCCCATCATTGTATAGAACAGGTATAGGACAGCCCCAGTACCTTTGCCTGCTTACACCCCAATCTCTTAATCTAAATTGGACTAAACCTTCTCCGAGGTTAGATTCTTTAAGTTCTTCAATAATTTTGGCAATAGCATCTTCTGACTCTAGCCCATTATATTTACCTGAGTTAAGAAGCTTGCCTTTTTCAAGTAAAGGCAATTCATCACTTTTTCCGTCAATAACCTGTTTGATATCTAAATTATATTTTGATGCAAATTCGAAATCTCTTTGATCATGGCCTGGAACCCCCATTACAACTCCAGTTCCATAATCAAGTAGAACAAAATTACCTATCCATAATGGTATTTTATCTCCTGTTAATGGATGAATGACATTTAGGCCAGTCTCAATCCCAAGTTTTTCAGCTTTTGCCATATCTGCTTCAGCAGCCTTTACTTCTTTGCATTTAATTAAGAAACTTCTTATATCAGAGTCTGATTCACCCAGCTTAATAGAGATTTCATGTTGCGGTGAAATCGCTAAAAAACTTGCACCAAATACAGTATCTGGTCTTGTTGAAAATATTGTTAGATAGTCATTGGAATGTTCAAGCTTAAATTTGATGTGCGCACCATTAGATTTACCAATCCAATTTCTTTGCATTGTCTTAACATTTTCTGGCCAATCTAATCCATCTAAGGAATCTAAAAGCTCATCTGCATAATCAGTTATTTTGATAAACCATTGATCAATTTCCTTAATCTCAACTTGGGCACCTGATCTCCATCCCTTGCCATCAATAACCTGTTCATTTGCTAGAACTGTTTCGTCTTTAGGATCCCAATTCACAAAAGATTTCTTCTTATAAACAAGACCTTTTTCATGGAATTTCTTAAAAAGAAGTTGCTCCCACTTATAGTAAGTAGGCTCACAAGTTCTCAATTCTTTAGACCAATCATACCCAAGACCAAGGGAATTTAATTGACCTTTCATATGCTCAATATTCTGTTTAGTCCATTCTGATGGACTTACGTTATTGGCTATTGCTGCGTTTTCTGCGGGCAAACCAAATGCATCCCATCCCATTGGTTGAAAGACATTGAATCCTTTCATTTTCTTATATCTGGAAATAACATCACCAATTGTGTAGTTTCTGACATGCCCCATATGAAGCTTGCCTGACGGATAAGGAAACATTGATAGGCAATAAAATTTTTCTCTTTTATCAGGAACTGATTTAAATCGCTCTTCATCTCTCCAAATTTTTTGGATTGATTCTTCTATTTTGGATGGGTTATATTCACTCATAGTTGTTAGGCAAAAATTCTGTCTCAAGATAGTTAATCGTATGTTTGTTCTCTATAAAAGTTTTATCATTCAATACATCTTGATGAAGAGAGTGATTTGTTTTAATGCCTTGAACAAAGAACTCATCAAGCGCACTTAGCATTCTTTTTATTGCAGATTCTCTTGTATTTGCAAGAGTTATTATTTTTGATAAAAGTGAATCATAGTATGGCGGAACTTTATACCCTCCATAGATATGTGAATCATACCTTATGCCAAAACCACCAGGAGTATGCATTTTAGTAATTAATCCAGGAGATGGTTGAAATGTTCGTGGGTCTTCTGCATTTATCCTACATTCAATTGCATGACCTTTAAAATCTATCTCATCCTGGTTTAATTCTATTTTCATCCCAAGCGCTATTCTTAATTGTGCTTTTACAAGATCATATCCTGTGATCATTTCAGTCACTGGATGCTCAACTTGAATACGAGTATTCATTTCTATGAAATAAAATTCTTCATTTTCATATAGGAACTCTATCGTGCCAACTCCCTCATATTTAATTTCTTTGCAAAGGTCTACGCATGCATGAAGTGTTTGATTTAATGATTTTTCGTCCACATCGAGTGCAGGAGCTTCCTCTATGATTTTCTGATGCTTTCTTTGCATGCTGCAATCTCTAGTCCCTAAATGTATGGCTTGCCCCTTACCATCACCAACAATTTGAACTTCAACATGCCTAGGATTTTCAATAAATTTTTCTAAATAAACTGTCCCATTTCCGAATGCATTAAGTGCTTCCTGTATCGTAACTTCAAGGGAATTAAACAGTTCAGACTCATCCCTTACCATCCTCATTCCTCTTCCGCCACCACCTGCTGTGGCTTTGATCATTATTGGATAACCAATATCATCAACTATCTTTGATAACTCTGATTCGTCCTCAGGCAAAGCACCCTTATATCCCGGGACAATCTGGATACCTGATTTTTCAGCTAATGTCTTGGCAGTGATCTTATCTCCCATTTTCCTGATAATATCTGAACTTGGACCTATAAATTTAAAACCACTTTTTTCACACATTTCAGCAAAATTAGAATCTTCAGCAAGAAATCCATATCCTGGATATATAGCATCAACTTCAGTTAATTCTGCGGCAGAGAGAATTGACGCAACATTTAGATAGCTTAATGCTGGTGACGCTGGGCCAATACAGACACTCTCATCAGCAAACTTTAAATGTTTCAAATCCTTATCCGCATTTGAATATACAGCAACGGTTTGAATGCCCAACTCTTTACATGCTCTCATGGCACGCAGGGCTATCTCTCCTCTATTAGCAATGAGAACTTTATAAGACATCTACTCTATTGTTATTATATGTTGATCAAATTCAATTGGATCGCCATCCTCTGCGTTTATGGAGGTTACTTTTCCACTATACTCAGATTTAATTTCATTCATCATTTTCATAGCTTCAATAATACATAGGACATCGCCGACCTCTACTGAATCTCCAACTTTTATAAATGGATTTTTATCAGGTCCCGGCCTTCTATAAAAAGTACCAACTATAGGTGATTTAATTGCCTGACCTGACACTAATTCTGTTTGATTATTTATTTGTTGAGGTATTCCAGCGGCATTTTGAACAACTTGATTATTAGATGGCGCAACAGATACTGTTTGAGCAACCCCGCCTCTTGTAATTCTAACCGACTCATCTCCTTGACCTACTTCTATCTCAGTAAGATCTGATTCCTGAAGCATCTCTATTAGTTTTTTTATTTTTCTTATATCCATAATTATTATTTATTTTTTAAAATTGCATCTAAAAGAGCGTACTCATATCCAGAGGCCCCAAGCCCACATATTACACCAGTTGCTTTATCTGAGAAATATGAATGATGTCTGAATTCCTCTCTAGCAAATATATTGGAGATATGAACTTCATAGAAAGGAATGCCAACAGCAAGGAGGGCATCTCTTATTGCTATGCTAGTATGAGTAAATGCTCCAGGGTTTATGATTATTGCATCAATGCTGCCATCAATATATTTCTGTATCTCATCCACTATCTCATGCTCAGCATTGCTTTGAAAAAAGCTAATTTTACTTTTATGCATTTGAGCCAAATCAGTGAGATTGTTTTCAATTTTATTTAAATCTATATCTCCGTAGTGATTGCTCTCTCTTTTACCAAGAAGATTTAGATTTGGACCATTGATGACTAATATTTTCATATTTTAGGATTTTAACTGATTTTAGTATTATTTTTCAAGAATTTAAAAGATTATATCGGATAGTTTTAATTCTTGTAACGGGTAGCAGAAACCTGATTCTGAGCAGCCTTGAAAGTATAGCAATATATTTTCTTTATTGTAGCCTCTGTCTAGCTCTAAACTAAGAGCAAGCTTACCCTTAAATATTTGAGTTTCTCCAAAGTATTCGTCACTAAAAGTTGTTTCATTTGAGTTTAAAATTTTAAAATCATACTCTTGATTTGAGTTAATAAACTTAAAGGATTTTTTATACATATAGTAACCATCTTCAATCAACCAGCTCACAAACACTGAATTATTCTTTTCATAACCTGAAATAATGAAAGCCTCAGAAGCACTTAAAATAATTTCATTCTTATTAAGAAAGGCGCCTGCATAATTTGCATGTGTTGTAAAAATAATTAATAACAGTGCTTTAAATGTTTTTGTCATCGCAAAATAATAAACTTTGTATCTATCAAAAGGAAGAAAATTAACCATTAAAAGTTTAAAGTAGTAATTATGTTTCAAAAAATTATCTTAAATTTTTTCTTCTTTATGCCAACTTGGTGCTTTAAATTTATTGGAATATTTGGAAAGACTATTTCCCGAGGGCACATGTTAGATACTCAAACCAAAATTTTTTTAAAGTTCATACCAACTAAAAATTTAGAAGAAATCGTAAATATTGATATTCCAAGGATTAGGTCTTCCTATGAACTAAGAGCCAATTTCATATCGACTGTAGCCAAACCAGTTACAAGCGTTTCTTATGAAGACTTTAGAATTAATCAGTCCAGACTAAATATAAGAAAATACTCTCCAGTTAAAATTAATACCAGTAAGTCAATTTTATATTTTCATGGAGGAGGATATGCTTTTGGAAGCATTAAAACCCATCATGAATTATTGATGTATTACTCTTCTTATTTAGGAGCAGAAATATATTCATTAGATTATTCATTATCACCAGAAAATCAATTTCCTGCTGCACTTGATGATGCCTTTGAGTCATACAAATGGCTATTAAATAGAGGAGTTCCATCAAAAAATGTAAGCTTATGCGGAGATAGTGCCGGAGGTCATTTAGCTGCATCATTATCATACAAGCTAGCACAAGAAGATTTTTTACTTCCAGATAGTCAATTGCTTATCTACCCAATGATTAGCCCAAGCTGTAATACAGAATCATTTAAACTGTATGAATCTAATTATTTTTTATCAGCCTCAAATATGCGCTGGATATGGAGCAAATTGTCAAATAACAGTGATGATAAGGCTAACCCGTGTTTTGATCTTCTTAAGGGAGTCTTTAATCAAGACAGATTTCCAAAATCAATTATTGTTACAGCTGGATTTGATCCACTATGCGATGAGGCTGAGAAATATGCCTACCTATTACATCAAAAACATATTAATATTCACCAATTACATTATCCATCATTAATACATGGCTTTGCTTCTATGAGTAGATTGAGGAAAGCAAAATTAGCAGTAGATAATTTTTTAGATGAATATAAGAAAGTACTATGAGTAAAATTTTAAAGGTTAAAGACCTAAGCATTAGCTTCGAAGTTAGAGATAAAAGCTTCCTAGCAGTAGATAATATAAGCTTTGATATTGAAAGAAATCAAACCCTGGCTCTTGTAGGTGAATCAGGATCAGGAAAATCTGTAACAGCGATGTCAATTCTTCAATTACTCCCAAGACCTCAGGCCTCATATTCAAAGAATTCATCTATTCTTTTTAATGATAAAGAAGTTATAGACGCCTCAACCAAAGAGCTTATTAAGATACGTGGCAATATTATATCTATGGTATTTCAGGAGCCAATGACATCTTTGAACCCTTACCACAGAGTAGGCAATCAAATTACAGAATCAATCCTTCTTCATTCAAAAAAATCAAAAATTGAAGCCAATGAAGAAGCAAAAAAATTAATGAGATTAGTTGAAATTGATGACGTTGATAGAAGATTTGCTGCTTATCCACACGAGCTATCTGGTGGCCAAAGGCAGAGGATCATGATTGCCATGGCACTTGTTAACAAACCCGACCTTCTTATCGCTGACGAACCAACTACGGCTTTAGATGTAACCATTCAGGCCCAAATCCTAGACTTGATGACCAAACTTCAAAAAGAGCTTGGCATGTCAATCCTATTTATCACCCATGACCTTGGTTTGGTTGAAAAGTTTTCAGATGAAGTCTGTGTAATGAAGGATGGAAAGATTGTTGAAAAAGGAAATACAAAAACTGTATTTCATAATCCTCAGCATGCGTATACCCAAAAATTATTAGATGCAGAACCTCAACCAAAAGAAAATTTTTCTACAAATGAGAAGGATTTACTAGAAATAAAAAACCTAAATGTTTTTTACAATATTCCTTCTTCAAATCCATTTAAGAAAGAATCTTTTCATGCAGTGAAAAATATATCTTTTTCTATAAAAGAAAATTCTACCATTGGCCTTGTTGGTGAATCAGGTTCAGGAAAATCAACTCTAGGAAGAGCTATCGCTAATCTAATACCTTATGAAGGGAATATTATTTATGATGGAAATGATATTAATAAAAACACAACACAGCAAACTAAGAAGTTAAAAAAAGATATTCAAATTATCTTTCAAGACCCTTATGGCTCTCTTTCTCCTAGAATGACAATAGGTGAGATAGTTGGTGAAGGTTTAGGGGTACACTTTTCTTTCTCTAAAAATGAAAGAAATATAAAAATTGATAAGGTTTTAAATGATGTAGGTATAAGCCCGTCTGACAAATCTAAGTACCCACATGAGTTTTCCGGTGGTCAAAGACAAAGAATTGCTATCGCGCGATCTCTTATTATGAGCCCAGCATTTATGATTTTAGATGAACCTACCTCAGCCCTAGATCGTTCAATACAAATACAAGTAATAAGCCTACTCAAAGAATTGCAAAATGAATACTCTCTAACTTATCTATTTATAAGCCATGATTTAAAAGTAATAAGATCAATGTCAGATACTATATTTGTAATGAAACAGGGAGAAATTATTGAAGCAGGTCCTTCTAAGAATGTTTTTGATTCTCCAAAAGAAGAGTATACAAAAAGGCTGCTAAATGCAGCCCTAAGTTATGCATCAGGCTAGATATTATGAATAGAAAATACTCAAAAGACTTAGTTGATGGGCCAAATCAATCTGCATCTAGATCAATGCTTAGGGGAGTTGGTTTTACCTCAGAAGATTTTACAAAACCTCTCGTTGGAATTGCTTCAACAGGAGCAAAAGTAACCCCTTGCAATATGCATATTAATGAGTTGGCGGAGGTTGTAGAAGATGCTGTGAATAATGCAAATGGGAAGGGGGTTCTTTTTAATACGATTACAGTATCAGATGGGATTTCTATGGGAACTCAGGGGATGAAATACTCATTGGTCTCAAGAGAAGTTATAGCTGATTCAATCGAAACGGTGGTTGGATGTCTTGGGTATGATGGTGTTATTTCCATTGGAGGCTGCGATAAAAATATGCCAGGCTGTATTATTGGAATGGCAAGACTAAATCGTCCATCTATCTTTGTTTATGGGGGTTCCATAAAACCAAGTAGTGAGAATACTGACTATGTAACGGTGTGCGAAAAAACAGGAGAATTTTCTAAAGGCGATCTTCCAGAGCATGAATTGATTCATGTTGAAAAAATTTCTGTTAAAGGCCCAGGCTCATGCGGAGGAATGTATACTGCTAATACCATGGCTTCTGCAATAGAGGCTTTAGGGATGAGCTTGCCTGGAAGTAGTAGTCAAGATGCAGTATCAATTGATAAAAAATCTGATTGCAAAGATGCAGGTAAGGCAATACTTAATTTATTAGATCATGATATTAAACCCTCAGACATCATGACAAAAGAAGCTTTTGAAAATGCTATTGCTGTTGTTATAGCACTTGGTGGCTCTACAAATGCAGTTCTTCATATTATCGCGATGGCCGATGCTATTGGTGTGAAAATTTGTCTTGATGATTTTACAAGAATTGGAAAAAAAACACCTGTTCTTGCTGATTTAAAACCATTTGGAAAGCATTTTATGTCAGAGCTAAATGCTACTGGTGGCATTCAGCCGCTAATGAAGATGATGCTTGAAAAAGATATTTTAAATGGCGACTGTATTACAGTTACTGGAAAGACACTGAAAGAAAATCTAAAAAATATTGAGCCATATAAGAATAACGATATTATTAGAGCATTTAGCAATCCAATAAAGGAAAATAGTCACTTAAGAATTCTTTATGGCAACCTAGCCAAAGATGGTGCCGTTGCAAAAATTACTGGTAAAGAAGGAACATCATTTACCGGGTCTGCAAGAGTTTTTAATTCAGAAGAAGAGGGTGTTGAGGCAATCTTATCAAAAGATATAAAAGCAGGTGATGTTGTTGTTATTAGGTATGAAGGCCCTAAAGGGGGTCCGGGAATGAGAGAAATGTTAAAACCTACCTCTGCAATAATGGGCCAAGGTTTAGGTGATAAAGTTGCCTTTATTACCGATGGAAGGTTTTCTGGTGGAACTCATGGTTTTGTTGTAGGTCATATTACTCCAGAAGCAGCAGATGGCGGAGTTATTGCTATTATTAAAGACGGAGATGAGATCACAATTGATGCTGATAACGACCAACTAAGCCTTAATATTAATGAAAGTAAAATCAATTCAAGACTCGCTGAATGGAAGAATCCAAAAACCCCTCCTTCAAAAGGAGTTTTGTCAAAATATGCAAAAAGTGTAAAATCTGCAAGCCTAGGGGCTGTAACTGATTAAATATGTTAAATAGAAAATTTCCTTTCACAAGATTAAGAAGACTTAGATCAAATTCTTTTATTAGAGATATTGTTGATGAAAATAAGATCACCAAAGATGATCTAATACAGCCTATTTTTGTAAAAGACTCTGATGGGTTTGATGAAATTAATAATATGCCAGGTATTTTGAGATATGGCCTAGATGTCTTAATAGATGAGATAAGTGAGATATATGAACTAGGAATAAAATCTGTAGCAATTTTTCCTGTAATAGATTCATCCAAGCGAAACGCAGAAGGCTCCGAAGCATTCAACGAGGATAATTTGGCATGTTCAGCAATAAAGCTTATTAAAAAAAACTTCCCTGATTTAATAATAATTTCCGATGTAGCGTTAGATCCATATACCAATCATGGTCATGACGGAATTCTTCTTAACAATTATGTGGATAATGATTTAACAGTTGAAACTCTTATAAAACAAGCTTTAAGTTTAGCTAAAGCAGGGGCAGACATCATTGCTCCATCGGACATGATGGATGGAAGAATAAAGTCATTAAGAGAAGCACTGGAAGTTAATGATTTTAAAAATACTATTATTCTGTCTTATGCAGCTAAATATAGTTCTAATTTTTATGGTCCATTTAGGGAGGCAGTTAAGTCATCTTCAAATTTAGGCAAAAGCTCTAAATCATCCTATCAAATGTCATCGGCCAATTCTGATGAGGCTCTCCATGAAGTTGCAATGGATATAAATGAAGGTGCTGATATAGTTATGGTAAAACCAGGCATGCCCTATTTAGATATTATATATAAAGTCAAAGAAACATTTAAAATACCAACATTTGCTTACCAAGTCAGCGGAGAATATAGCATGTTAAAGCATGCAATAGACAATGGCTTGTTAGATAATAGAGTTATGCTAGAATCAATTTTATGCTTTAAAAGGGCAGGCGCAGATGCAATTCTTACATATGCAGCAAAAGAAATTTCCAAGGAGTTAAAACAATGAGTAATGTAAATATAGTAAACCAAGATAGCTTTGATAAAGATGTATTGAATTCTGAAAAGCCAGTTTTAGTTGATTTTTGGGCAGAATGGTGCGGGCCTTGCAAGCAGTTAGCCCCAACAATTCAAGAGATTGCGAATGAAAATACAGATCTCAAGGTTTGTAAAATGGATGTTGATTCAAATAGAGATACAGCGGTAAAGTATGGCATTCGTTCAATACCAACATTAATGCTTTTTAAAAATGGTGAAGCTATCGGCACTGAAATCGGAGCTTTAACTAAACAACAATTACAGGAATTCATTACACAAGTTAAATAAGAAGTCATTTATTTTGCATCTTTACCTAAAAAGATTTATCATTTTTTAAGATCAGATTTATAAAATTCCTAACAATTCTTAAAATCCACAAAAAAACCAATATATAGGGAAACCACATGAACCTAACCGAAATTAAAGTTAAGCCAATTAGTGAGCTTGTTGATATTGCCAAAGATCTTGGTTTAGAAGACGTTGGCAGACTCAAAAAGCAAGAGATAATTTTCAAAATATTTAAATTTAAGGCCTCAGAAGGCGTTGATATATATGGTGGCGGTGTTTTAGAAATTTTAAATGATGGCTTTGGATTCTTAAGATCTCCAGAGGGCTCATACTGTGCAGGTGAAGATGATATCTATGTTTCGCCAAGTCAAATAAGAAAATTTAACCTAAGAAAAGGTGATTCCGTTGCTGGAAAAATAAGGACTCCTAAAGACAAAGAAAGATACTTTGCTTTGATACAAGTCGATACAATAAATGGAGAAGATCCTAGAAAAACTAAAAATAAGATTCTTTTTGAAAATCTAACTCCATTATTCCCGAATGAAAGGCTGTCTCTTGAACAAGGAAGTGGATCGAAAGAAGACCTTTCATCAAGAATTATTGATCTCATAGCGCCCATTGGAAAAGGGCAAAGGGGCTTAATAGTTTCTCCACCTAAGGCAGGTAAAACTTTAATGCTTCAAAGCATTGCGCACTCAATAAAAAGTAATAATCCTGAGGTAGAGCTTATTGTTTTATTGATTGATGAAAGGCCAGAAGAAGTTACAGAGATGTCAAGAACTGTAAAAGGTGAGGTTGTTGCAAGTACGTTTGATGAGCCACCTACCAGACATGTTCAGGTTGCTAATATGGTAATAGAAAAGGCCAAAAGACTTGTTGAACATAAAAAAGATGTTGTAATTCTTTTAGATTCTATAACTCGTCTTGGAAGAGCTTATAACTCTGTTCAACCAGCATCAGGAAAAATTCTTAGTGGTGGTGTTGATTCAAATGCTCTTGAGAGACCAAAAAGATTCTTTGGTGCTGCAAGGAATTTAGAAGAAGGCGGAAGCTTAACCATTTTAGCGACTGCTCTTGTTGATACTGGTTCAAAAATGGATGAGGTTATTTATGAGGAATTTAAAGGCACAGGTAATATGGAGATTCACTTAGAAAGAAAGATTGCTGAAAAAAGAATTTATCCAGCAATTAATATTAGAAGATCTGGAACCAGAAGAGAAGATTTGCTTACTGCTGATGAAGAATTACAAAGAATGTGGGTTTTAAGAAAAATATTAGACGAAATGGAAGATACCCAGGGCATCCAGTTTTTAATTGATAGGCTTAAATCTTTCAAAACAAATGATGAATTCTTTACATCAATGAAATCTGGAAATGGCAAGAAGACTAGATAAAACTCGATGCTTTATTAAGCATTTTTAAGTCACTTGGTTCATCTGCAATATAAATCTTTAAACTCTCAATATTATCCTTAGATTTTCTTAATTGCTCTAAAATTCTTTTAGAAGCCACTATAAAAACTTTTGAATTTAATACTTCCTCACTTAAAGAAGAGGCTAAGAACTCTAATGTTTTGAAATTATAAATAAGTATGATTTCATCACTTTTATTCAATTTACTTAACTCACTCTTATTAAAAACAAGGTCATAGCAATCAATTACATCTAATTTTGTTAGAGTATCTTTCAACAAACCTCTAGAGTTTTTAGCACAAAACAAGAGACTTTTATCATTTATATCTTTGATAACTTCTAATAACCCTTCAGAGTTATATGACTCAGCAACAATTGGGTTAATTCCTTTTTTTTGAAGTTTCAATGATGTTGCAGGGCCAATTGAATATACTTCACCTTTAAAAACTTGAGATAGGTTTTCTAAGTTAAGAATTTTTGAACCAAATTCTACTGCTGACTGACTTGTAAAAATAATATTTTTATAAGATGCAATTTGATTTGTATAAGAAACCCACCTTTGATTTTCTAAAAGATTATTATTTGGTTCTATCCGAGACAGATAAATATTTTTTAAATCCAGCATTTGATCTTGTGCAAGAAGATTAATATTTTTTGATAGTGATAGAGGACGCGTATTTACAATCATAGAATTAGTGATTTTGCGCCTTTACTTATAAATTTATCTATAAGCCTTTCCATCTCTGCATTTAAATTTAATAGATCTACTTGCGCCTCAGATGTGATTTCTTTTTGACCATCTACTGAAAGCACTCTAGAAAATATATTTACAGTATTATTCTTATATTCACATAGTATGCATATTGGAGATATGCAAGATCCATCTAATGCTTCTACAAAGCTTCTCTCAGCATTCGCCAGCAGCATATCTATCTCAGAATTTATTAAGCTTAAAACCTTATTAATGTCACCTGAATTATTTAAGCATTGAATACCAATATAACCTTGTGAAGCAGCTGGGATCATGTCTTTTAGTTCAAATTTTTCTGAAAATTCACATTTTATATTCAGTCTCTTTAAAGCGGCATCTGCAACAACAATTGCATCAAAATTTTCATCTTGAAGCTTATTTAATCTTGTAGCTATATTTCCTCTAATAGGGCTAATAGATATATTTTTATTGAGACTTAAAATCTGTGCTGCTCTTCTTGGGCTGGAGGTTCCAATAACAGAGCCAAACGGCATTTCATGGAATAAAGTATCATTCTTTTTAACCAAAATATCAGCATAACTTTCTCTTTGGATAACTGCTCCTAAAATAAATTTATCATTCATTTTTGCCGGTACATCTTTTAAGCTATGAACAGCACAATCTATTTCTCCTTTCAATAATGCATCTTCAAGGGCGCTAACAAAAAGTCCTTTGCCACCAATTTTATGAAGTGGACCCTCTGTTATATCTCCTTCAGAAACAATAGGCACAAGCTCTACCTCATGACCAAGAAGATTAATTTGTGTTTTAACAAAGTTTGCTTGAAACAATGCTAATTTTGATTTCCTTGTCCCAATTCGTATTTTCATATCTCTATAAGCAAAGCTTTAACATCTCCGAGTTTTTTTTGTTTAATAACATTCACGCTCTTTGGCAATTCCAAATCAACAAATTTACTGTATTCAATATATATTTTACAGGATTTCTTTAACTCATCTTTCTTTAAAATTTGCTTTAAAATTTTTTCTTCAAACCCTTTTTCAAAAGGAGGATCAATAATAATAAGATCAAAATTAGATAAATCATTTTTATGAATCCACGAAAATGAATCCTTGAAGTATAGTTTTGAGCTATGCTGTAGGTCGAGTTTAGTTAAGTTGCTTTTTATATTTCGATAATGTTTTTTATTTAACTCAACAAAAGATACCTTCTTAGCACCTCTCGAGATAGCTTCTATGCCCATAGACCCAGTCCCAGCAAATAGATCTAAACAAACATAATCTTTTGTTATTTCAAACTGAATCCAGTTGAATAAGATTTCTTTTAGCTTATTTGAGGTTGGTCTTAAACTATCCTTATATTCAAAATCAATTTTTTTGCCCTTAAGTAAACCACCAGATATTCTTATGGCATTCATATTATTTGTTGTACCCTATGTGCATAATTAATCATTAATAAATACTTTATACAAAGTATAATTCAAACATGAGCATTCAAGATAACTTTAGGCTAGCAATGAGGAGCTATATCTACTCCGTAAGTGTCCTTTCTAACAAAACGATAGATGGTAATTTAAATGCCATAACTGTTTCATCTGTTACATCTATATCTATGGATCCTCCGAGCTTGCTTGTTTGCATAAATAAAGACTCTAAAATACATTCTTCGCTTAAAGTAGAATCTAGTTTTTGCATTAACTTGCTCAGAAAAGATCAACAAGACATATCAAATGTTTGCTCAAGTGAGGCTATGCATGAACAACGATTTGATGATCCTAATTGGGATATCAAATCAGTACCTCATCTTATCAATGCTCAGGCAAATATTTTTTGCAAAGTGGATAAATTAATTCCCTATCACACCCATACAATTGTTATTGCACATGTAACTAAATCGACTAGTAAAGATGATATAAACACGCTAACTTATGTTGATGGATCATATGCGTAGATTTTTAAGTGTTGGAATTTCATGTTTCTTTTTAAGCGGGTGTGCAGCACATTCTGGAATAATCCCACCTAAAGTGTGGGGAGTAATGATTGTTGGAGGCGCCGAAGTTACTGCAGTAGATACTGTTGTATCAGGCCCCTCTGAAAGTGAAGTTGAGATAAATAATACTGATACATACTCTGACCTAAATATTGATAATACTGATACATACTCTGACCTAAATATTGATGGATGTACTGAACCAAAAGTTAATATTTTATCCCCGAAAAATTTGTATGTTTCAGACTCAAAAAGCATAAAGGTGATATTTGGATCAGAAAGTATTGAAATTAATCCAGCTGGGTCAAGCAAAGTCCCAGATAATAAATGTTTTGTTAGTGGTCATCATCACTTGCTTGTTGATAGAGAAATACTCCCTACTTCATTCATACCTTTTGATGATACTCACATACATTTTGGTGCAGGGCAAACAGAGGCAATTATAGAGTTGGAGCCTGGAGTACATACTTTACAGCTAATGTTAGGTTCTTCGATTCATGGAGTGCAAGTCCCTTTTGGTGGAATTGATATTGGGCCTATAGTCTCAGAAAAAATAACCATTGAAGTAGTTAGTTCTGAATAATACCAGTTAAAACCTTATCTAGATGTAAATCTAGATTATCTCCAATCAAGCTCGCACTAGTCATTGGTCCCCTCAAAGGCTCACCATCAACACCGGCAATAGCAACTTTCCTTAAAATTCCTACTAACCCGTGCAACATAGACCATAGAGTTATGCATTTATATGCAATAATCTCCTCAGAATCGTTAGCGAGTTTGGCGAAGCTAAGCCTCATATTTTCATATGTAGCATTGGCACAATCTAATAACTCGGGATAATTTGAAAAATCTCCAACTGCAGTCCCAAACATTAAATCATATGTATTGGCATTCTCAAGACCAAAATTAATATAATTAACACTAGTCTCAATCAATTTTTTCTTAGTGACTTTTTGGGATGTATCGATGCTAGTAACTTTACTAAGCTTTTTAAAACCTTCCATAGCAACAGAGGCATATAAAGATTCTTTGGTTTCAAAATGTCTATAAGGCGCTGTCTGAGATACACCGCTTTCTTTAGCAATAGATCTCATGCTTAGGGTTTCATACCCATTTTCTTCACATAACTTACATGCACATAAAATCAATTCTTGCTTTAAGTTTCCGTGATGATAAGACTTCATATTTAAAGATAAAAAAGAAAATATTCTAACACTTTAATGTTGACACTGTAAACATATGGTTTAATATGTTGACACTGTAAACATGATTTATAACTAACTATGATTAATAAAATAAGCTGCATTAAAAAGCTCAGATATATCCCTATCACTGTATTAACAATCTTTTTTTCACAGCATATTTCAGCCCAATCAGTTGAAGTGCTGAAGGCTCAGTTACAAGAATCATATTATGTTACTAAAGAATTTCCAGGCATCCTTCATCCAAGACAACAATCAAAAATATCTTTTGAGATTCCAGGAAAGGTTGCGTCTATATTTGTGGATATAGGTGATGATGTTAAAAAAGGGCAAGTATTGGCTGAACTGGACAGCAGAGAAATTACTGCGCAATTAAAACAAGCGAAAGCAAGGTTTGATTTATCAAAGCTTATTTTAAAAAGAGTGAAAGATCTTATGGTGGATGGTCATGTGTCTGATCAGCAGATGGATGAGGCAAACTCAGAGTTTCTTTCAGCCCAATCTCAGTATGAATTTTATTTAGTAAAGCTAGATCAGACTAAACTAGTTTCTCCATTTAACGGCGTTGTCCAAAGTAGGTATTTAGATTCAGGAACAGTTATAAATAGTGGCGCACCTATCTTAGATGTAATTGATTCAGACTATGTTGAGGCGCATGTAACGCTGCCCATAGCATATTTAGACAAGCTAAATCTTAATGAAGAATATGAATTTAAAGTTGGTGAAAATACCTACAATGCGGTTTTAACAAGGGTTGCACCTATGTCCAGAACCGGATCAAATTCGAAATTAGCTATATTTCAATTTGATCAATTTATTAGCCCAGGAGTTGTCACTAAACTAAAACTTAAAATTGAAGAAAATGCTAAAGGATTATGGGTTCCTTTAAAATCTTTATCTCAATCTGATCAAGGTTTGTGGTCACTTTACACAATAAGAAATAATATAGTGACAAAGGATTTAGTTGAAATAATTTATTTTGATGATAACTATGCTTTTGTTAATGGCACCATTGTTTCAGGAGATAGTATTATCCTTGGAGGAGCTTCAAAAATAGTTCAAGGCAAGGTGCTTGATAGTCAATGAAAATACTAGATATCTTTTTGGAAAGACCAAGGGTTCTTTTTTTATCGTTAGCTTTTATCCTCCTTGCTGGCATATCATCTGCATTATCATTACCAGTTCAAGAAAATCCTGAATTAGCTCAGCGCTGGGGAGCTGTTACTGTAACTCTTCCAGGCTCATCTCCAGAAAGAATAGAAACTCAGGTATTAGAGCAACTTGAATTAAAGATAAGAGAAGTTACCGAAGTTGATGAGATTGATTCATTCATAACCCAAGGCTTCTCAACGACTGTTGTTGAATTTGCACAAAGTCTTGATCCATTGCTTATTGAGCAAACATGGTCTGAAGTTCAAGATAAGATCGATCAAGTAAAACCTCTAATTCCTCAAGGAGCAAATTTAAAACTTATTAGATCAAGCGGACCGCCAATAACTGTTATGTATGGTATTCAATGGACTGGCGGAGAAAAGACTCCATTTGTAATGATGTCTAGAATAGCGGATCAGCTAGTCACTCAGCTCAATAGCTTAAACAATACAGAAAAATTAAAAGTATTTGGGGCTTCAGATGAAGAGATAATCATAAGAGTTGATTCATCTAAATTATCCTCACTTGGATTAACTTTCTCTGAATTATCAAAAACAATTCGAAGTCTAGATTCGAAGAAGCCTATAGGCATAATTTCAAACACACAGTCTGAATACCTGTTCAAGCTTAAAGATAGTCTTGATAATATTAATAAAATCTCAGATATCCCAATAAAAGTTTTTAATAATGATGAGCTTGTTCGCCTAGGAGATATTGCAGTAATCTCTAAAGAGCCTGTAACTCCAATAGAAGAGATTATCCTTGTAGATGGAAAGCAAACAGTAATGGTTGCAATTTCTGGAACCATGTCGCAAAGGGTTGGTGATTATGTAGCCAAAGCTGATGCAATTGCTGAAAAGTTAAATCAAGAATTGCCTGATGAGATCCGTATTAACAAAATATACGATGAGTCATTTTATACAGATAAAAAGTTTTCTGAACTTTATAAAAGTTTTGGTTTAGCAATATTTTTTGTTCTATCTTTTAGTTTATTTTTTTTAGGCTTGCGATCTGCAATAGTTGTAACTGCAATTTTACCCTTTTCTGTATCTTTAGTTCTTTTTGGATGTAATCTAATAGGACTTCCGCTGCATATGACATCGATGAGCGGGATTATTATTGCTTTAGGTTTATTAATAGATAATGGGATTATTGTTGTAGAGGATTATAAGCATAGGAGATCTTTAGGACTTTCTCCTGAAAAAGCAATAAGAGTCACTACCAAGCATTTAGTGGCACCGCTTGCAGCAGCAACAGCGACAACTGTTTTCGCATTTTTGCCCATTGTTACTGGAGAAGGCTCTAGCATAGAATTTGTAGGAGGCCTTGCTAAGACCGTAATCATGTCAATAGTTGCATCTCTCATCCTTGCTCTTATAGCTGTCCCTGTAATGATGACATATCTTGAAAAGGTTAATTTTTTAAACAGGGGTGATATTTCTAAAGAGGGATATCACAATGAAGAAATAGTTGCTACATATAGAAAATTTCTCAGTTGGGCATATCATAAGCCTAGAAGAGCCATCATGATTGCTCTTGCATTTCCAATAGCTGGTTTTATTTTGTTCGGGTCAATTCCTAAGGATTTTTTTCCTCCACAAGATCGTGATATGTTCGAAGTAAATATTGAAATGCCACAAGGAACATCAACTGAAAAAACACTACAAAAAGCATTAGATATAAGAAATCAAATTGTAGATTCAGAGCTTATCCCTGCAAGAAAGGACATCTGGTTTGTTGGAAGTGGCTTACCTAGGGTTTTAATGAATGTTGTTGGAGGAGATTCCAAAGAGGGTAACAACAACACAGCCGAAGCAGTATTTTATGCTAAAGACTATTATCAAATGATGGATAATCTTCCTAAATTAAGTAGGAAACTTACAGCTGATAATCCAGACATAAAAATTCTTGTTGATAATTTTTTTTCTGGTCCTCCAGTTGACGCTGATGTCGAATACAAGATTATAGGGAATGATAGAGAGGTTTTGGCAAAGCTTGGTGAGCAATTAGAATTAATAGTAAGCAACGCCCCTAATATTGTTCTTACAAAAAACAAGCTTGCTGATTTTGCAACAAGCTTGGAATTTGAAATTGACTCTTCAAATATTTATTTCTCAGGAATTGACCCTAACGTTATAACCAATGAATTATCTTCAGTAAGTAATGGAATTAATGTTGGCACAATGCTTGATGGTTCAAAAGAAATACCAATAAGAATCACAGGAATGTCTTCAAATAGCGCTATAGATGAAGCAAGATTCCTAACAATTCCTTCAGGCAATTCATTGGAATATATTGATAGTTTTGGAAAAAGCAAGATTGTAAGAAAATCTGGAGTTATAGCTCGATTTGACAGCCAAAAACTTAATACTGTTCAAGGATGGGTTGAAACTGGAAAACTTCCATCTGCTACAGAGAGTTATTTAGCAGAGCCTGTAAATAATTTTATCTCTTCCTTGCCAAAAGGTTTTTACATTGAAGCATCTGGGCAAGCTGATAGCAGAAACGAATCTCAGGGGCAGATATATTCCTCTTTCCTTTTTTATTTAGTATTAATAGTCGGAGGCCTCGTCTTTGCCTTAAACTCTTTTAGACAAACTATGTTAATACTATCTGTTGGCGGTTTATGCATGGGCTTATCATTCCTTGGGCTTGTAATAGGAAACCAAAACTATGGCTTTATAGCAACTATTGGAGCTATTGGTTTGGTTGGTCTTTCTATCAACGATTCTATAATTGTTCTTTCCCATATTAAAGAAGAAGCTGAAAAGAAGCTAATATCAAAACATGAGATAACTGAAGTAGTCATAAGATCCACGAGGCATATTATCACCACATCCGTTACAACAATAGGAGGCTTTGCCCCTTTAATATTTACAAGTGTTTTCTTTAGGCCACTTGCATGGGCAATGACAATTGGAGTTTTGGGTGCAACTCTTTTAGCATTACTTTACATACCAGCAATGTTCATGTTTATGAACAAGGTTAAGAGTTAAAACAGTCTTCTGAACAATAATATTTCTTGTTCTTTTTTAGGGCAATAGATTCATGGACACTTATATTGCATGCAAAGCAGGTAAGAATATCGTTCTTTATCTCTTTGCTTCGACCTTTTTTTAGGAAGATATTTCTTAGAGAAATAATAAAGAATAGTGAGATAAATAATATTATTAATGGAACAATTATAAAAATTGTTTTAAGCAATGCCATACTTACTCAGGTTTAGTTTTTTCCACATTAGTCCAGAACCAAGAACTTTCATCTTCAGGCTCTTCCACATTCTTAAAGTTTAATGCAATTACTTTTTTGGTATCCTCATAAAGTTCTGAGTATCCCAATGCGTCATATGATACTAATAATATTTTGAGAGCTCTTAGATTTTCGCTTGATCCTGGAATATTCTCCAAGACGTAGTTAGCTCTTCTAATAGATGCAACATATGCCTTCCTTGTTATGTAATAGTCAGCTGCAGCTAACTCATTCCTAGCAATCATATTTCTTAAATATATACTTCTTTGTTTTGCATAAGGACCATATTGGCTCTCAGGAAACCTAGTCAAAAATTCTGCGAGTTCTGAAAAAGATTCTTTTGCACCTGATATATCTCTATTAGAAAGATCTGTACCAGTAATCCTAACTAAGAAATTTTTATCTCTTGTATAGCTAGATATGCCTTTCATAAAATATGCATAGTCAATATTAGGATGTCTAGGGTGAAGTCTTATAAATTTTTCAGCAGACGAATGAGCAGCTTCAGGCTCTGAGTTCATTAAATGGGCATAGATTAATTCAACTTGAGCTTGTTCAGCATATTTGCCAAATGGATATCTACTTTCTATAGTCTCTAAGGCCTCAATCGCACCAATATAATTACCAGTTAGCATTCTTCTTTGCGCTTGGTCATAATATATTTTTTCAGGCCTCTCAATGATCTCGCCTTCTGACTGGCATCCTGCAAGTGAAATCGCAGCAAGTGGGATTAATAAAGATATTTTAAATATATTTTTGTATTCTTTCATTATTTTGATATTTTACCTTTATTATTAGTATTAAAGTTTTAAAAGTTATATTTAGATTGAAATAATTCTTATAAGTTCCAATGTCAATTACAAAAATTGTTGAAGAAAATAATAGCAAAAGCAGATTAGATAAAATTGCTGCAGAAATGTTTATTGAATTTTCAAGAACTCAGTTAAAAAAATGGATCCTTGAAGGAAGAGTCTTAGTTAATAATGAATTAGCCAAACCAAAGGATATGGTTTTCTACCAAGATGAGATAACAATTGACCCTGTTAGAGAAAAAAAAGTTTCCTGGGAACCTCAAGAAATAAGTTTTGAAATCCTCGATGATAATAAAGACTTTATTATTGTTAACAAACCTTCTGGCCTAGTAATGCATCCTGGATCTGGTTGTTATGATGGAACTCTCGCAAATGCACTTCTATTTAAATATCCAGAACTTAAGCACCTGCCTAGAAGCGGAATAGTTCATCGACTTGATAAAGATACATCTGGCGTACTTGTGGTTGCAAGATCAGAAGAGTTTAGAAATCATTTTATTAATATGATGCAAAGCAGAGAGATTATAAAAAAATATTTAGCTATCTCATCTGGCTCTACCCTAGGAAGTTTTGAAATTAATGAACCTCTTGGAAGAGACAAAAAAAATAGAACAAAAATTGCTATCAGAGATGACGGCAAAGAAGCTCTTACCTTCGTTAAGCTTTTAGAAAATTTAGGTGGATATTCTTTATTAGATATTTTGATAAAGACAGGTAGAACACATCAAATAAGGGTGCATTTGGCATCAAAAAAACTGCCTATAATTGGAGACGGCACTTATAACCCTAGAAAAATTATTTCCAAAGATACATCAGTTGAGCTAGTGGAGGTAATTAGAAATTTTCCAAGACAAGCATTGCATGCCCATCAAATATCTTTCTTTAGTAAAAATAAAGAAGATATAATTACATACGAAGCTCCTGTTCCTGAAGATATGGAAAATCTAATAGAAAATCTAAAAAAACTCTAAAAATGTTGATACGTATGGCTTAAAGTAATGTAAGCTTGATTTTTTATATATTAATTTTTTGAGTTTTGAAACTATCTGGCGCAGATATGCTAATGCGAGCACTCCATGAAGAGAGTGTAGAGCTTATTTTTGGTTACCCTGGAGGAGCGGCGCTCCACGTATATGATGCTGTATTTAGACAAGATAAAATTGAGCATATTCTTGTAAGGCACGAACAAGGCGCAACTCATGCTGCAGATGGTTATGCTAGATCGACTGGAAAACCTGGGGTTGTTTTAGTGACATCTGGTCCTGGAGCAACTAATGCAGTTACTGGAATTGCAACTGCCTTTATGGACTCTATCCCTATGGTTGTTATCTCATGCCAAGTGGCCTCCCACTTAATCGGTACTGATGCATTCCAAGAAACAGATATGATAGGTATATCTAGACCAATTGTTAAACATAGTTTTTCTATTGAGGACCCTAATGACATCCCGATAGTAATAAAAGAGGCTTTTCATATTGCTATGACTGGAAGACAGGGACCTGTAGTCATTGATATACCCAAAGATATGACTGCGCCTGATAAAACATTTAATTATTATTATCCTTCTGAGGTAAGCATAAGATCTTACAAGCCTCCAGTATCTCCGGATGATCAACAAGTTCAAAGGGCAGTGGATGCAATTCTAGCTTCAAAAAAACCAGTTCTATATGCTGGTGGTGGGGCTATTTCTAGTGATGCATCATCGGAATTAATAGAATTAAATAAACTCTTAAAGGCGCCAGTAACAAATACATTGATGGGTCTTGGGGTTTATCCTGCGTCTGATGAACATTTTTTAGGCATGCTTGGCATGCATGGAACATACCAAGCAAATATGGCTATGCATAATGCTGATTTAATTATAGCAATAGGAGCGAGATTTGATGACCGTATTACTAATACACCAAGCCTATTTGCACCAAATGCAAAAATAATACATTTAGATATTGACTATTCATCTGTTTCAAAAATTATTGAAGCAAACATCGCTTTATTTGGAGATGTAAAAAACTCTTTAACAAAAATTATTAATAAGTTAAATGATGGGTTGAATAATCATGATCCAGAAAATTTTATTCCTTGGTTGAATCAAATCTCAGAATGGAAGGCACTTCATGGATTAAATCATGATCTTTATTTAGACCAGTCTGATAACAATATGATCTTACCTCAACAAGTTGTTCAACATGTATATCAGGAAACCAAAGGTAATGCTTTTGTAACTTCTGATGTGGGCCAGCACCAGATGTTTGCAGCACAATATTATCATTTTGACGAGCCCAGAAAATGGATAAATTCTGGAAGTATGGGAACAATGGGTTTTGGTTTACCAGCAGCCATGGGAGTGAAATTAGCTCATCCTAATGAAGAGGTTGTATGCATTACTGGGGAGGGAAGCATCCAGATGTGTATTCAAGAGCTATCAACATGCCTTCAATACAATCTTCCTATAAAAATTATCAATATAAATAATGAAGCGCTTGGCATGGTTAAGCAATGGCAGGATATGAATTATGGCGGCCGTCATTCTGAAAGCACTTATCAAAACTCCCTTCCTAACTTTGTCGAGCTTGCTAGATCTTATGGTCATGAGGGCATTAAAATTGAAAAGAACTCAGATCTTAAAGAGGGTTTAAGAAAAGCGTTTTCCTTGAAAGAAAAATTAGTATTTGTGGATATTTATGTAGACCCTTCTGAACATGTCTACCCCATGCTAGTTGCACCAAATGGCAGCCTTAAAGATATATGGCTAGGTAAAGATAAAAAAGCATGAATAAAAAAAATATACTAATTATCTTAGAAAATAAACCAGGAGCTCTCGCCAGAATTGTAGGCCTATTCCATCAACGAGGCTACAACATACTTAGCCTCCACGTTGATGCTGTTGAAGATACATCAGAATTCTCTTGGTTAGAAAATGATCTCAATATTCAGTTAAAGCCGAATGAGGTTTCTAAGATGACCATATCCACAAAAGTTAGTGATGCTTTGCAGACACAGATTTTAAGACAAATTAATAAACTTATTGACGTTCTCTACGCAGATGAAAAGAAATAAAAAATAACTCTAAGGAAAAATTATGAAAATTTATTATGAAGAAGATGCCAATATAGAAATTATCAAAAATATGAATGTTTCAATAATAGGATATGGCTCACAAGGTCATGCCCATGCAAACAACCTTCATGATTCAGGAGTAAAAGTGACTGTTGGTTTAAGAGAAGGATCATCATCATGGTCGAAAGCTGAGGAGGCCGGTTTAAAAGTTACCAATGTTTCGGATTCAGTAAAAGATGCAGATTTAGTCATGATATTAACACCTGATGAGTTTCAGGCAGCTATATATAATAATGAGATAAAACCAAATCTTAAAGATAATGCAATCCTCGCTTTTGCTCATGGATTCAATGTGCATTTTAAAAAAATAACCCCTGAAGCTGGACATAGTGTTGTAATGATTGCTCCAAAAGGACCAGGTCATACAGTTAGAAGCACTTATGAAAATGGTGGTGGAGTTCCATCTTTAATTGCAATTTATGAGGATGCGATAACTGGTGAAGCTTATAACGCCAAAGATGTTGCTCTCTCATATGCAAAAGCCAATGGAGGTACTCGTGCTGGTGTTCTTGAGACTTCTTTTAAAGAAGAAACAGAGACAGATTTATTTGGTGAGCAGGCAGTTCTATGTGGAGGCATCACGGCTTTAATAAAAGCTGGATATGAAACTCTTGTTGAGGCTGGATATAGCCCTGAGATGGCATACTTTGAGTGCTTGCATGAAACAAAATTAATTACAGACTTAATACAAGAAGGTGGCATAGCAAATATGCATTACTCTATATCTAATACTGCTGAATATGGCGATTACCTTAGTGGGCCAAAAGTTATAACTCCTGCAACCAAAGATGCAATGAAAGAAATATTAGCAAATATTCAGTCTGGTAATTTTGCAGACGATTTTCTAAATGACTGTCGTCAAAGCAATGATGGATCCGGCGGACCATTCATGAAATCTAGCCGGGAAGCAACAAAAAATCATCCCATTGAGCTCGTTGGAAGCGAGCTAAGATCTAAGATGAAATTCCTAAATAACAAGAAATTAGTAGATAAACAAAAAAATTAAAAAAAAAGGTATCTTCTTTAGAATAACTTAGTTAGAATACGCGTCCGTCCTTGAGACGGTTGTTCTTTAAAAATATTTGGTTACTCGTGTGGGTGTTCAAAATACGAGAAAAAATAATTTAGATTTTTTATAAAAATCAACAAAACATGATATTAATTGAAGAGTTTGATCATGGCTCAGAT